>JAAYIU010000287.1 GCA_012523265.1 Bacteroidales bacterium
AAGTAGAGCCGTGCTGTCCGGGTTGTATCACCAGCATAATGTCGTCGTCGGCCAGTACTGCCGACACCGGGAATACGCCACCCGAAAGGGCTTTGCCCAGGATAAGAATATCGGGGCGAACACCTTCGTGATCGCAAGCCAGCAGACGTCCGGTACGGGCGATGCCGGTTTGCACTTCGTCGGCCATAAAAAGTACGTTGCGCTCTTTGCACATGTCGTAAGCTTTTTTCAGATAGCCATCTTCCGGTACGTAAACGCCAGCTTCGCCCTGGATAGGCTCTACCAAAAAGCCAGCTACGTTATCATCCTGAAGTGCTTTGCGCAAAGCTTCCAGATCGTTGTAAGGAACAATTTCAAAACCGGGCGTGTAAGGGCCAAAGCCGCCTCTTGCATCCGGGTCGGTCGACATAGAGATGATGGTGGTAGTGCGACCGTGGAAGTTGCCTTCGCAAACAACAATCTTGGCTTTGTTGGCTTCTACGCCTTTCTTTTCGTAAGCCCATTTGCGGCACAGTTTAATGGCTGTTTCGTCGGCTTCGGCGCCGGTATTCATCGGCAACACTTTGTCGTAACCAAAATATTCGGTCACAAATTTTTCGTAAGGCCCTAATGCATCGTTGTAAAATGCACGTGAGGTGAGCGTTAGGGTGCGTGCCTGATCGGTGAGTGCTTTGATGATGTGCGGATGGCAATGACCCTGATTGACGGCCGAATAAGCCGACAGAAAATCGAAATAGCGCTTCCCGTCAACGTCCCAAACAAAGGCGCCTTCGCCACGTGATAATACTACTGGCAGCGGATGATAATTGTGTGCACCGTACTTTGCCTCCATGTCGATGAACATCTGAGAAGTGATTTTTTCTGACATAATCTTTTACTTTTTTTATTAATAAAATACTTAACTAATGATCAGTTTTGTGAAAATCGGAATTTTCCTAGCAAAGGTACACTTCATTGTCTGAACAAGGAAAGGAAAGCCCCGCTAAAGGCCGTAAGTTGGTATTTGTAAGGAGATAACACGTTTCTAAAGAATTATTTTAGAAACTGCGAACGGCATTTGATTGTTTGCTTTTTGAAATTTATTTAATCGCATCCTTTGATTACCTGATGGCAATAAACATTATGGCTAATTTTGCGATCTGTTTTATTAAAGACAAAAACCTTGTATGAGGATGAATTTAAAAAAAACGACATCGCACTGCAGTAGCATCGGTTTGCTATTTGCTGTTTTGCTTACGCTGATGGCCTGCGACACCAATCAGCTTTACGATCAGTCGGCGGGCATCCATGCCGATGGCTGGCACAAAGATTCGGTAGCAGTATTTGAAGTGAACGTTACCGACACCACCATTTTATACAATTTCTACATCAACGTGCGCAACAACGACGACTATGCCTTTCGCAACCTCTACCTTTTTCTCACCACGCGCATGCCCAACAACAACCGCACGCGCGACACTCTGGAGCTAATCCTTGCCGACCCGCAGGGCAACTGGCTGGGCAAAGGTTTTGGAGCGCTGCACGACAATCAGATACTGGTGCGACGCAACCTTAGCTTTCCGCTGGCCGGCAGCTATACCTTCTCGCTGCAGCAGGCTATGCGGCAGGATGTGCTCAAAGGTATCACCGATGCGGGCATCCGTATCGAACAATCGCGCTGACATCATATTAAAATGATGATTTCTTCGTTTGACAATTTCTACTTTAGCGCTCGAAATCTGCAAAAAATAAATGGATAACAACAAAAACATCGTACCGCCGATGACGTCCGGCTCCGGCGGCAACAACACCCACTATGAAGCTGCAGCCCATACGAAAAGCGATCGGCAGGAACAGCAAAAAATCAGAAAATATGTAAAAATGCTGTGGGGTATCCTGGCGGCAATTGTTCTGGGTACCATCCTGATGTTTGCCGGCTTCTCGTGGGGCTGGTTTGGCTTTATGCCTACATTCGATGAATTGGAAAACCCGCAGACCCACCTGGCCTCCGAAATTTATTCGATCGATTCGGTGCTCTTGGGAACTTATTACATCGAAAACCGCTCACCAGCCTATTACAGCGACATCTCCCCACAGCTTATCGACGCACTAATTGCCACCGAGGATGTCCGTTTCCACAAACATTCCGGTATCGACGTCAAAGCGCTGGCGCGTGTATTTTTCGGAGCCATCACGGCACAGGACAAAGGCGGCGGCAGCACCATTACGCAGCAACTGGCCAAAAACCTCTTTCCACGGGAAGACAATCAAAATATCATTCAGCTTGCTTTTCGCAAATTCAAAGAGTGGGTCATTGCTATTAAGCTGGAACGACACTACAGCAAGGAGGAGATCATCACCATGTACCTCAACAAATTTGATTTTCTGAATCTGGCGGTGGGCATCAAATCGGCTTCACGTATTTATTTCAGCACCACTCCTGCCCGCCTCGACCTGCTGCAGAGCGCCACCCTGGTGGGGATGGTTAAAAATCCATCGCTTTACAACCCGGTGCGTCGTCCCGACCTCACGCTAAAGCGCCGCAACACAGTGCTACGACAAATGGTAAAATATGGGTACCTGGACCAGGCTCAGGCCGACACCTTGTTCGACAAACCTTTGGAATTGAATTTTCAGCGCGCTGATCATAATATTGGTACGGCTACCTATTTTAAAGAATACCTGCGCGGCGAGCTGTCGCGCTGGTGTGCCACACATTTCAAACCCGACGGAACACCTTATGACCTCTACCGCGACGGACTACGCATCTATACCACCATCGACTCGCGGCTGCAGAAATATGCCGAGGAGGCCGTAACCGAACACATCGGAGGCGAGGTGCAGCCCAAATTTTTTAGCCACTGGAAAGGCCGCAGTAATGCGCCGTTTGTTTTTGATAAAAATATTGCCGAAGAGATCGACAAAATCATGCAGCAAAGCATGCGGCGCAGCGATCGCTACCGCGGGCTGAAACGCTCCGGCGCCAGCGATGATTCTATTAGGAAGTCATTTTCCACGCCTATTCCTATGAGGGTATTCTCGTGGAAGGGCGACATCGACACAGTGCTTTCGCCCATGGACAGCATCCGTTATTTTAAATTTTTCCTCAACGCCGGCCTCATGTCTGTCGATCCGCCCACCGGCCAGGTGCGCGCCTATGTAGGCGGCATCGACTATCGTTATTTCAAATACGACCACGTGGTGCAAAGTAAGCGGCAGGTGGGCTCTACCTTCAAGCCTTTTCTTTACACACTGGCCATGCAGGAGGGTGCTGTCAGTGGCGAGTTTTCGCCTTGCACCAAAGTACCCAACATTCAGGTGAGCATCGAGCTGCCCGACGGCACCTATTGGTCGCCGCGCAACTCTTCCAGCGAAAGCGAAGGTGAGATGGTGACCCTGAAATACGCTTTGGCACATTCCATCAACTGGGTGTCGGCTTACCTGATGAAGCGCTTCTCGCCACAGGCCGTGATTCAAATGACGCGCAAAATGGGCATCACTTCCGACATTCCGGCCGTTCCCGCCATTGCTTTGGGAACCCCCGACATCTCCCTCTACGAAATGGTGGGCGCCATGAATACTTTCGTAAACGATGGAATTCACGTTACACCATATTTTATGACGCACATCGAAGATAAATATGGCAACATCGTGGAGATGTTTCATCCCGAAAGCAACGAGGCTATGGACGAACAAACGGCTTACCTGATGCTCAACCTGATGCAGGGTGTGGTAGAAACCGGCACCGGACGCCGTTTGCGCTACCACTATGGCCTCAACAACGAGATAGCCGGCAAAACAGGAACTACCCAAAATCAATCCGATGGCTGGTTTATGGGGCTTACTCCGCAGCTTACCACCGGAATATGGGTGGGCGCCGAAGAGCGCAGCGTGCATTTCCGTACCATCGAAATGGGACAGGGCGCGCGTCTGGCGTTGCCCATCTGGGGCATTTACATGAAAAAGGTTTACGCCGACACCTCTTTGCATATCTTGCCCACACCATTCCAGGTGCCTTCGGTACCCATCACCGTTACGCTCGACTGCCAGAATCAGGAAAAAGAAACCTCGCCGCAGGATATCTACATCAACTCCGACGAGTTTTAAAAAAAATATTATGGATACCACTCAAAAAAATATCGCTTTTCTCAAATCGGCGCTTACCACCGAAAACGACCTGATGCCTTCGGAAAGGTTTATCCAATGGATGAAGGAGAAAAATGAAGCTGTGCATGTAAAAATCCATAAAATTCCGTTTGCGGCAATGCGCAACTGGCACTTTGATGACGCTACCGGAAATCTGGTGCACGACACCGGCAGGTTTTTCTCGATAGAAGGCATACGTGTGCGCACCAACTGGGGAAAAGTTCCCGAGTGGGAGCAGCCAATCATCAATCAGCCGGAGGTAGGCTTTCTGGGTATTATCACGCGCAAGGTGAACGGCATTTTGTATTTCCTGATGCAGGCCAAGATAGAGCCTGGCAACCTCAACATAGTGCAGCTTTCGCCCACGCTGCAAGCCACCCGGAGCAACTACAGCCAGGTACACGGCGGCCGACGCCCGCTGTATCTCGAATATTTTAATGGTGAAAAACCAGTAGAAGTTTTGCTCGACCAGTTGCAGTCGGAGCAGGGAGCGCGTTTCCTCAAAAAACGCAATCGGAATGTTATTGTAGAAATCCCGGAAACGGAAAGCCTGGAGATGCACGACAACTTCTGCTGGCTTACCCTGGGGCAGATAAAAAGCTTGCTACAACACGACAACCTGATCAATATGGACACCCGCACGGTGATTTCAGGAATCCCTTTCGGGGAATACCCGCCCGACGTGCTCGACTTTTACGAAACCCTCAACTTTAGCGCCGGCAGCAAGCCACGGCAAACCGGACTGCTGCTCTCGATGCTCGAACGCGACCGCCACCTGCACAACATCGAACAGGTGATATCGTGGATCACCCGCAAAAAAGCACTCTACGACCTTGAGGTAGAACGCATCCCGCTCAGAGAAGTCAAAAAATGGATCATCGGCAAAGCAGATATTTACCATCAGGATAGGAAATATTTTTCGGTGATGGGTGTCAATGTCGAAATCGGGAACCGCGAGGTGCAGTCGTGGGATCAGCCATTGATAGAGGCTTCGCAGGAAGGCATCATCGCTTTTATTATTAAAAAAATCGACGGCGTGTATCATTTTCTGGTGCAGGCCAAACTCGAAGCCGGCAACTTCGACATCGTGGAGCTGGCGCCCACAGTGCAATGCCTGACGGGTAACTACCGAAAAGGATTTAACGAATACGACGTGCGTTTTCTCGAGGAAGTACTCACCGCCCAACCCGAACAGATATGGTACGACACCTACCAGAGCGAAGAAGGCGGCCGTTTCTATCAGGAGCAAAACCGCAATATGATCATCGAGGCTGCTGCCGATTTTCCCATGGAAGTACCCGACGATTACATGTGGATAACCCTGAACCAAATGAAGACTTTTATCCGTTTCAACAATTACCTGAATAATGCCGCCCGCAGCCTGATAGCAGCCATCAGGTTTATTTAATGGCCTGCAAATAAGTTCCTATAGTGTCGCGCCTAAAGCGCTTTTGTTTGTGGTTGATGCTTGATTCTATCATAGTTTCACGCCTATGGCGCTAATCCAATGCTTGAAGAAAATGCATATTTTGAGCTAAGAAATTCCAAATCCTCAAATCAACACATCAGCACATCACCACATCAGCACATCAAAACATCACCAAATCCTTTGAAATTTGGCTTATTGCTGAAACATTGTCCTTTCGTAAGTTGTTAAAGAGATAAAATCAATCGGATGCCAGAACAAATTCAAAAAATACCTGCTCCTATAAAAATCACCGAAGCGCCGCGCGATGCCATGCAGGGCATCAAGCATTTTATTCCTACCCGACAAAAGGCGCAACTGATCAACGACATCCTGAAGGTAGGTTTTGATATTGTCGATTTCGGGAGTTTTGTGTCGCCGAAAGCAATTCCGCAATTGCGCGATACCGCCAAAGTAATTGGCATGCTCGACCTGTCGCAGACCCAATCGAAGCTGATGGCCATAGTCGGCAACCTAAAAGGTGCCCGCACGGCGGCATCATTCGACGAGGTGAGTTATCTGGGGTTTCCGTTTTCGTTTTCTGAAACTTTCCTCAAATTAAACATCAACTCCACCCTGCCACAGGCGCAGGCCACGGTGGAAGCGCTGCAGGATTTATGTCAACAGAAAAACAAAAAACTGCTGGTTTATCTTTCGATGGCTTTTGGAAACCCTTACGGCGACAAGTCGGGCACAGACCTGATCATCGAGTGGATAGATTACCTGTGCCGGCGCGAAATCGACGTGGTGGCGCTGTCGGACAT
>JAAYIU010000313.1 GCA_012523265.1 Bacteroidales bacterium
AATCATTACAAAAGAAACTCCTTTGGGCTTGAATTCATTACCCACCTTCACCAGCTCGTCGATGATGTGCAGCACATACGGGCAATGGTTGCATATAAAAACGATTACCGTAGCGTCGCGTCCACGCAGCTCGGCGAGTGTAAGGCGGGTGCCGGTGATAACATCTGGAAGTTCAAAGTCAGGCGCTGTGAAGCCTAATGGGATTTGGTTGGTTGGTGTTTCAGCCATAGTTTTATTGCTTTTTTATCAACAACCTTTAGGGGTCGGAGTTTGTTCATGAAACCATTTTTGACCTATCAATTCCTTAGCTCCAATAAAAATTTAATTTGTTGAAACCCTTCATTTTCATACAATGCAGCAGGTAGTTTCAAATTTAAGGAGCGTAATGTTTTGGTTATCACAATTTAATTTCTAATTTTGCCGCCCAAATTTTGGGAGGAAAGAAGAGTGGATTATTTAAAAAAATATGTAATTTCTTTCCGCGGGCTACAGATAGACGTCCATCACTTTCATTTTGTGATCGACAGAAAGTTCTTTGAATCAATAGAATATGCTGACATTGCCGATGGCACCGTGGAAGTAGATGTGACGCTTGATCGACATGACCGGATGCTGGTTTTCAACTTCGACATCAGGGGAACGGTTGTAGTTCCCTGCGATCGCTGCCTCGACGATTTCGACCTGCCCATAGCAGGCAGCGAGCGGTTGATCGTTAAGTTTGGCGAAAAATTCGACGAGACTTCTGACGATGTAGTGATTATCCCGGAAACAGCTTCGGAATTTGACCTCAGCAGCTATCTTTACGAGTACATCATTTTGATGCTCCCCATGCAGCATATTCATCCTGACGACGAAAACGGTAACAGCACCTGCAACAGCGAGATGCTCGAGCGCCTCAGTCGTAAGCAAATACCCAAAGACCACGACCCGCGATGGGATACTTTGAAAAACATGAAGATAAAATAACTAATTAATGAATTTTTTAAAACAGAGATAAAATGGCACATCCAAAACGAAAAACTTCCAAGACGCGCAGGGACAAACGCAGAACACATTACAAATCAGAAGCTCCTACCCTGGCTACCTGTCCCGTCACCGGCACGGTACATCTGTACCACCGCGCTTACTGGGTCGAAAACGACCTCTACTACAAAGGCAGGCTGGTAATGCGTAAATCGGAAGTGGAATAATCAAAACGTTCTACGCAGATAACCCTCAGATTTTACTTAAAGCATGAAGATTGGCTTGGACGTAATGGGCGGAGATTTCGCACCCGATGCTACCATCGACGGTGCTATCCTCGCCCGTGAAGCATTGGATGCACGCGACGAAATAGTGCTGATAGGCCAGGCCGACATCATCAAAAAACACCTCGAAAAAATCGGCCTTCCTGTCGATACTTTCAAGATCGTTAATGCCGAAGAAATTGTAGGCATGGCCGAGAAGCCGCTAAAAGCCCTTACCCACAAACCCGACTCGAGCATCTCTGCCGGTTTTCGCATGCTCAAGTCGCGCCAGATACAGGGCTTTTGCTCTGCAGGCAATTCCGGCGCTATGGTGGTAGGCGCCATGTACAGCGTGGGAACCATTACCGGGGTAATACGCCCGACTACTACCGCCCACGTTCCGCAGGAAAATGGTGCCGAAAGCATCATCCTCGACATTGGCACCAGCCCCGACACCAAACCCGACGTGCTTTATCAGTTTGCACTGCTCGGCTCTATTTATTGTCAGGAAATTCTTAAAATCAACAATCCCCGGGTGGGGTTGCTCAATATTGGTGTGGAAGAAGGGAAAGGCAATTTGTTGTGTCAGTCGGCTTACCAGATGATGAAGGATTCTACCGATTTTAATTTTACCGGCAACGTGGAAAGTCGCGACCTGTTCAAGGACAAAGCCGACGTGATTGTGTGCGATGGCTTCACAGGCAACATTGTGCTCAAGCAGATAGAAGCTATGTACAGGATGCTGCAAAAGCGCAATCTGGTAGACGATTTTTTCAGCCGGTTCAATTACGAAAACTATGGCGGCAGCCCCGTGCTGGGCGTTAATGGCAACGTGGTAATAGGCCACGGCATCTCCAGTGCCATCGCTATAAAAAATATGATTGTGCTTACACATCAAATCCATTGTGGCAGAGTTACTAACAAAATAAGAAGGGCGCTGCACAACTTTTCGCGCTAACTTTTTTATCTAAAAATTTATACATGAACAAACTAAGAGCTGCAATAACAGGCATCCATGCTTTTGCCCCCGACTACCTGCTTACCAACGAAGAGCTGGCAACCATGGTGGACACTACCGACGAATGGATACTAACGCGCACCGGAATAAAAACACGCCACATCCTTAAAGGAGAAGGCAAAGGAACCTCCGACATGGGCGCCGAAGCTGTGAAGGGTCTGCTCCAAAAAACCAACACCAGCCCCAATGAAATCGACCTCGTGACATGCGCCACCGTTACGCCCGACATGCAGTTTCCTGCTACTGCCAACATTATTGCCGACAAGGCCGGCATAAAAAACGCTTTTCATTTTGATATGAATGCCGCCTGTTCAGGACAGATTTATGCCCTCACCACGGCTTCGATGTACATCGAGTCAGGCAAATACAAGAAGGTAATTGTAGTAGGTGCCGACAAGATGTCGTCGATAGTGGATTATACCGACCGTGCTACCTGCGTAATCTTTGGCGACGCTGCCGGAGCAATGCTGCTCGAACCCACCACCGAAGATGTGGGCATCATCGATTCTATCCATCAATCCGACGGCTCCGGGCGCATACATCTGCACCATAAAGCCGGCGGCTCTCTGAAGCCGGCTTCGCGCGAAACTGTCGATGCACGCGAACATTACATCTATCAGGAAGGACAGGCGGTGTTTAAATTTGCTGTATCGAAGATGGTCGACGTGTCGGTGGAGATGATGAAGAAACACAACATTGAGCCGGAAGATCTGGCGTGGCTGGTGCCGCATCAGGCCAACCTGCGCATCATCGAAGCTACCGCCCGCCGCATGGGCATCAACCGCGAGCAGGTGATGATCAACATAGAGAGATATGGCAACACTACCTCAGCTACCATTCCGCTTTGTTTGTGGGAGTGGGAAAATCAACTCAAAAAAGGCGACAAGGTTATCCTTGCTGCTTTTGGCGGAGGCTTTACCTGGGGTTCCATTTACATGAAATGGGCTTACGACGGGAAGAAAGAGTAGTATTTTTTTTATAATAAAGAAAACAAGCAACTCCGGCGTTTCGGCTGGAAGTTGCTTTTTTTTTGATCCTGAAACCAATCTCTTCAAAAAAACAGATTCTTCGCTTTACCGTTTTGTGAAGCGAAGAATCTGTTTTAGTGAGGATTTTCTATAATTATTTGATCTCTACTAATAATAAACTACCTCCCAGGCTTCTTCTCGCCGGCTGGCAGCCTCTTCCCACTGCGGCACCATTTGTTTCAGGAATTGTTGTTTATCAGCGTGTAGTTTCTCCATTGGCAATCCCACGTATTGTTGTGCTTTTGCTTTGGTTTCGATGTCGGGATAGGGCACCGGATAGGGAGCGCCAATTGTTGTGAGTAGGGCGGCAAGCTCAACGCGTGCCTGTTGTGCCTCCTGCATACCGGCGCTGATGATGCGCAATAACTCGATGGAGTTGTGGAAAGCTGCGCCATGCGAAGCGGCGGCATAATCCCAGCGAAACTGGGCGTGGCGGATAAATTTCTGAATAAGATCCATCTGTTTCTGTGTGGCGCCAAATTCCCAGGCATGGCCGGCTTCTACATGGGCACGCACCAGCATCTTCTCCAGCTCATCGCGCTGGGTTATCACTTTGTCCATTTTATCATACACAAACTCTGTAAGCTTTTCGGCACTCTCGCGGTGGCACACCTGACACGAGTTGGCGATGTTGTTGAGCGGGCTTTGAATGTGGTGGTCAGTATATTTCTGTCCGCCTTTCGACATGAAGGGCATGTGGCAGTCGGCGCAGGTGACGCCACGCTTGGCGTGTGTCCCCGTTATCCAGGTTTCGTAGCCGGGGTGCTGTGCTTTGAGCATCGGTGTCTTGCTAATCTTGTGCGTCCAGTCGCTGAAACCGATCTCATCATAATAGGCAATCATATCTTCTACCTGCATGCCTTTGTCCCAGGGGAAAGTGAGGTATTGCACCCCTTCTTTGCCGGGGAGATCTTTATTAAAATAATATTCAACATGACACTGTGCGCACACCAGCGAGCGCATCTCCTGATGCGTGGCCTGGGTGATGTCTTTGCCCTGGCGTTCGAAGGCTTCGATGAGGGCAGGGCGCGAAATCCGTAAATCCATCGTCTTGCTGTCGTGGCAGTCGGCACAGCCAATAGGATTAACAATCTCTTCGCCCCAGCGCGACCATTTGCCGGCGTAGAACTCGGTGATGCCCACTTTATTCATTAGGCGGGGCACATCGGGACTTTTGCACGTCCAGCAGGTGGCTGGCATGGGTTCCGGCTCGTCGATTCCGGGCGCACCTACGCGCAAAGTGTTGTTCATATCGGTGATGGCATAATAATGCCCGCGTGCCTGCGTGTAATCTTTTGAAAAGCCGTAACCAGCCCACAGCACAACCATGCGCGGATCTACCTCAAGCATGTCGATCGTCGCGTTACCATTGTATTTGCTGCGGAAGCTCGTGTCGCGGGTATTCATAAAGGAGGTGTATTCGGCCGGGAAGTTTTCGCCCCACACCTCATTGCGCGGCTCCCATTGGGTAAGCTGCACACGCGGCGTATAAATATATTCTGTCTCTACTCGCCGCTCAGCAATGGTAGAGGCAAGCATGCCCAATACAAATACCACCACTACTGTGATAAGAAAGATTGTCCAGTTGATCCAGGGACTGCGTTTTTTTGTCGTTTCCATATCCGTTAAAGTTTTTGTTGTAAGATGATTTCAAAAAAAATAGGTTATTCTTTGTCTTTTTGCATGATATTTTTCAGCCAGGGAGGTACGGCGCTGCCCAGCCTGGGCACGCGGGCATAAGTAGATGTGCTAAGGCTGCTCACACGGCCGTGCGGCACCTCACGGTGGCAGTCCCAGCAGAGCTGCCCCTGGTCGTGTTGCGCCATTCGGAACGACACTTTCATGGTGTGAACGTTTTCGTTGACACGCGCATGGCAACGTTTGCAGTTTTCCTGCACTACCGCAGCGCCGGCATCTTTTATTTGTATCACTTGTGGCTCAGTGCGCAAAGTGAAAATAGTGGCGTGACGTGCACCGTCCATCGCTTTAAAAGCGTAGGAGGCTACCGGATTGGTTTGCGGCACATGGCAGTCGTTGCAGGTAGCATATTCGCGGTGTGCCGAGTGAAACCAACTGGCGTACTGCGGATTCATCACATGGCAGTTGATGCAGGTTTCAGGCCGGTCAGAGAGGTACGACACGGCATTGGAAATCCTGAAAGTGTAAAGTCCTAACCCTACGATGGCGCCCATCACGATGGCGGCCGGTAGTCGCCAGGTGGGCGGCGGAATGAGAAAGTGAAACATGGAGGCCATAGCGGTAGTTTTTGATAAACGTCAGTGGAGGACAAAATTAAAATTAAACCGATATGAATTTCCTTTTTTAATAAATTGCAGGCTAATTTATTTTTGGTCTTAATAGGGTTAATGAATTTTAGAAATCATTTTTCAATTAAATGTAAGAAAGGAAACCCATAATTCGATTTTCAACATAGGCAGTTTTTCTGACACTAAATCACTATAGAGTTTGCAACAAAAAACAACAAACAACGAACAACGAACAACAAACAACGAACAACGCACAACTACTTACTGCTAAAGAACACCGGCTTTACCGTCAGCATCAGCCAGGCCCAATGTTGGGTGTTTTTGTAGTTGCCGGAATTTTTGAGCACTTGCATACTCTCACTGGCAAAAAGATGGGAATAGCCTGCTTCGATGGTTACCTCCGGCGAAAAAGCATACGCCGCCGAAAAGTCGATTTCTGTTCCCAGGTAGCTATCCTGATCCTTCCATGTTTCACCATAGTAAGTCGATAAAGTGGCGGCGGTATTAAAGTAATGTGGCATTAGCGTAAGCGACCACTTGTCTTTTTTGAAATTGATCGGCAGGTAAACATCCACCAATCCCACACTGCCACCATGATTGCCAACATAGAAATAATCCATCCAGCCATTAAACTTATGATTGGTGCCATAGAGTGGTGTGAACGAATGATCGTCCTCGCCGGTAGCTCCATCCTTCGTGTCTGATCCGGAGAGATATTCTATCCCCAGACCAATGCTTAGCGACTGTTGAATTTGGTACCCTGCGTCAGCCGCAAAATAGATTGCGCTAAGCTGGCGATTGGCTGAATTTTTTCCGGTTTGATAATAAAAAGTAGCGTTGGCGGAGAACTTACCGTCTTTGTACGAAAGCCGGGGACCCAACGTCTGGCTGAAGGCTACTTTTTCGACATCAGCAGAATCCTGGATAGTGTGATAAGCATAGCCGTTGTTGAGCACCAAAAGGCTCACTCCCAATTTTCCAAAATTGCCATGGTACCAGGCATACTGCATCGTTTTGTAGTTGCTGATGGTATAATCTGTTTTAAAATTGGATTCCTGAAGGGCATTGTATGCCAGCCCTACGTCGAGGCGATGGCTGGTGTTGGGTTCAAATTTTATCACCGCGGCATCGTGGCTGCGTGCCTGCTGTGCCCAACCCACGTTGCCAAAAATGCGGCTGTCGTCGTAAATGATTTCCTGCCGTCCGGCTTTCACCGACCAGGCTTCGCTGAGCAGCAGCTCCGCCCAGGCTTCGTGTACCGACGGGCCGTTAACATCCGCTTTGTTGAGCTGCGGCACGTCGCCCCACACACGCACATCCTGCAGACTTAGGTAAAAACGATAATTACTGTTGGCAAACCAGGCATTGATGCGCGTACGCTGCGACACAAAATTGGCCGCCTCTTCAGCATCAGGAATAAGCGTGCCGAAACCGTGGCGCATCTCGTAGCGCGGGCGCAACTCACCAGAAATTTTAACTTCCTGAGCAACACCGCTGTTAACCATTAAAAAACTAAAAGTCAAAACAACAAACAAGCAAATTATTTTTTTCATAATGAAAGAATTTTAAGTAATGAATTACCGAAACAAAAATAGTTTTAAAGTTCTTCTACCAAAAAATGGCGTACAATGCCACCAAAATCACAAGCACAGCATAAGCTGCCAGGTTGAAGGCTTTGCCGGTGATAAACATCTTATTTGTCAGCACGATTCCTTTGGGGTCGTCGTCGAGCTTGTTGGTCGAAAGGCTTACCATAGCAATCACCGTCATGGTGATGAGGAAAGTGTAAAACATCTGATCGAGCCAGGGCAGATCGAGCGACGGCGTTAGTTTGAGCGCCAGTGCCACCGGTATCGACACCAGGATGCCGGTAATGGCGCCACGGTTGGTAGCTTTTTTATAAAATAATCCCATCATAAATACCGCCAGGATGCCAGGGCTTACCAGTCCGGTGTATTGCTGGATGTACTGAAAGGCCTCCCCGATATTGCCATGCATCGGCGCCACAAATATTGCGATAAGCAAAGCTACCGCACCTGAAATTCGTCCAATGGCAACATCTTTATTTTTGGCTTTTTTGTTTTCGAGATAGGGTTTGTAAATGTCCATGGTGAAGATGGTGGAGGTGGAGTTGACCATGGAAGCCAGCGACGACACAATAGCTGCTGCCAGTGCCGCCACTACCAGCCCTTTGAGGCCTACCGGAATAAAAGTTCCGATAAGCCAGGGGTAGGCTTTGTCGTAGTTCATCGAGCCGTCGGCTTTGGTAAAGGTGTCGGCGATGCCGCCTATGATGGTGGTGCCTTCGGGTTGCGAAAACATTACCCACACAATGATGCCGGGGATGACCACAAAAAGCGGGACGATGAGTTTAAGAAAAGCGGCAAACACAATTCCACGTTGTGCCTCGCGCAGACTTTTGGCGGCGAGGGTGCGCTGGATGATGTATTGATTAAAACCCCAATAGTAGAGATTGGCTACCCACATGCCGCCGATGAGCACGGCAATACCCGGCAGATTAATAAACTCCGGATTGTCTTTATCAAGGATCATGTGAAACTTGTCGGAAGCTGTGGTGTAGATATGTTGAAATCCGTCGATGATGCCGCCATCAGGGGTTACGTTGGCCAGGGCGATGAGCGTGGTAATAAATCCGCCGATCACCAGCAGCGTCACCTGCACCACGTCGGTCCAGGCTACCGCTGCCAGGCCGCCATAAATAGAATAAGCTGCTGCAAAACATGCCAGCCCTATGATGGCCGGAAAGATCAGGCTTCCGTCGCCATCACCCAAAATGGTGTCGATGGCTTTGCCGCCCAGGAAAAGTACGGAGGTAAGATTGACAAAGATAAAAAGACCAATCCAAAAGATGGCCAGGATCGTCTTTAGATTGGTGCTGTAGCGTTTTTCGATAAATTCAGGAATGGTGTACAACCCTTTTTCGATGAAGACTGGCAGAAAGTACTTTCCCACGATTATGAGCGTCAGCGCTGCCATCCACTCATAGGAAGCTATGGCCAGACCCACCGCCATGCCCGAGCCTGACATGCCGATCATTTGCTCGGCGGAGATATTTGCTGCAATCAGTGAGGCGCCGATGGCCCACCAGGGCAGCGACTTGCTGGCCAGAAAGTAATCTTCGGCGTTGCGTTCATGACCTTTTTTCTTCCGAGACACAAACAATCCGATGCCCATGATAACAATAGCATAAACAATAAAAACCGCGTAATCCCAAAACGAAAAACCTATTTCAGCAGTCATAGTTTTTTATGTTAAAAATGAAAAGGTTATTAATACGAAAAAAACGGCGCAAGATACTATTTTTGCGTTTTCGCCAGTCGAAGAAATTTTAAAGAGAAATAATACGATGATCAAAAAGCTGCTAATGCTGGTTTTGCCGGTGATGCTATTGAGCTGCGGCGGAAATCAGAAACAACAAATAGCACAAAATGTCATGGAATTAAAAAAGGAAAGGTTTGGAGAGGTAGATGGGCAGCAAGTATTTGCCTACACCATTACCAATCAAAACAAACTCACGGTGAAGCTGATCACTTATGGGGGCATCATTACGCATTTGTGGGTTCCTGATGCCAAAGGCGAACTTGCCGATGTGGTGGCTGGCTACGATAGTTTGCAACAATATGCTGCCGGCACCCATTATTTTGGCGCACTGGTGGGACGTTTTGCCAACAGGATTGCACGGGGCACTTTCACACTGCAAGGAAAGATGTATCAGTTGGCGCGCAACAACGATGCAAATCACCTGCATGGCGGCAACGAAGGTTTTGATAAAAAGGTATGGCAGGCAGAAGATTTCATCTTTGCCGACAGCGCCGGCGTGGTGCTCACGCTTACCAGCCCCGATGGCGACGAAGGCTATCCCGGCAATTTACAACTAAAAATAACCTACACGCTGACCAACTGCAACGAGCTAAAGATTGATTATTCGGCTACCACCGATGCGCCCACCATCCTCAATCTGACGCACCACAGCTATTTTAATTTGGATGGACACAACAGCGTCGCTATTCTCGATCACAAGCTGCAAATTAATGGTGAGGCTTACCTGCCGGTAAGTCAGACGTTGATACCAACAGGCGAAATAAAACCTGTGGAAGGCTCACCCATGGACTTCCGGCAACCACACGTTATCGGCGAACGGATAGCAGAAGTGGCGGGTGGCTACGACCACACCTGGGTGCTCAAAAACAAACACGACAGCACCCTGCAACTTGCTGCGCGGCTGTGGGCGCCCACAAGCGGACGTCTGCTCGAAGTTTATACCGACCAGCCGGGCATTCAGTTTTATGCCGGTAATATGCTGGAAAATGAAAAAGGTAAACAAGGCGCCCTGTATAATCAGCACGATGCGTTGTGCCTCGAAACGCAGCACTTCCCCGATTCGCCCAACCATCCCGATTTTCCGTCGGTGGTGCTGCGGCCGGGAGAGAAGTTTGTCTCACAGACGGTGTATAAGTTTTTGAATAGGGAAGATTTAGAAAAATAGAAAAAGAAATTTAATTGATTAAGAATGGAGTTTCTCTTAATCAGTTTTGAGAATCTATTCATACAAAAACCAAAATAATGAAGAAAAGAAGATTGATGATTTTAATGCTGCTGGGCGCCATGCTTCCCGTTTATAGCCAAATCGACAGCGTGGTAGAACGCATCATCGAAATCGGAAAAACCGACAACCGCACCATGCAGCACCTCGACGTGCTTTGCAACCGTTTTGGTGGGCGGCTGGTAGGTTCGGATGCTTACGAAAATGCTGCCGGGTGGGCTGCAACCAAATTTGAAGATTGGGGCATGGAGGTGATGATGGACGAAGCCGGCGAGGTGCCGGTGGGTTTCAACCGCGGGCCGTGGTTTGGACGCATGCTCTCCGACAACGGCATGCACCTGCACTTTGCCACACCCAGCTATACTTCGGGAACCAAAGGCGTACAGCGCGGCCATGTGGTAATAGAACCTGCCAACCAACGCGAGTTCGACAGGATGAAAAAACACCTCAACGGCGCCTGGGTGCTTATTGGCGGCGAAAGCAGCGGCTGGCCTATCGACTGGTCGGCAGCGGGCGACGCACGCCGCGATTCGATAAAGCTGGCCAACGAAGATATCAATGAGCAAAATAGTGTGATCCGCCGCGAGAACCGTGAGGCACGCCAGGCCGGACGCCCCGAAAAGGAGCTGATCCCACGCATAGAAGAACCCGCTCTTTTTTATAAAGAAATGTGCGAAGCCGGCATCCTGGGAATTATACAATCGGCTAAAGTACCCATCCGCGTGCTCTACGACCGCAAAAATATAATGCAGATGACTTTCGACAGCCTCCCCACCGTGCCCGACATCAAGCTCGACGAACACCAGTACGCCATCATCCGGCAGATGGCCGAAGAGCGACATTATTTCCTGCTGGAGTTCGACATCCGCAACCATTTCAAGATGGGGCCGGTGAAATACCACAACGTGATTGGCGTGATAGAAGGCACCGAATTTCCCGACGAGTACGTGATCATGGGCGCCCACCTCGATGCTTACGACGTGGCTACCGGCGGCGTGGATGATGGCTCGGGGGCAACGCCCACCATGGAAGCCGCCCGCCTGATCATGGAGGCTGGTGGTAAGCCGCGCCGCACTATTTTGGTGATGCTTTTTGCCGGCGAAGAGTTTGGCCTGTGGGGCTCACAAAGCTGGATCGACCGCAACCCCGAAAAGCTGGCGCGCATCTCCAATATGATAAACCGCGACGGCGGTCCTACAGCGCCTATGAGCGTTAGTGTGCCTGCAAGCATGCGCGCCGATTTTGAAGCCATCTGCGCACCTATCAGCCGCATCAATCCCGACTTTCCGTTTACCATCAACGAGCGCGACCCGATGGAGCGCCCCGCCAAAGCCTGGGGCACCGACAGCGGCCCATTTGCCGTGGCCGGCGTACCGGTGATCAGTTTCAACTGCGAAGACCCAAAAGGCTACGACTTCAGCTACCACGAAATATGGCACACCGAGCGCGACCTTTACAACAAGAGCATCCCCGAATATCAGGAGCACGCCGCCATTGCCACCGCCATCATGGTGTATGGCCTGGCCAACCTCGATCACCTGTTGCAGGCTGACGACTACTACATTACCACCGAGGTAGAGAAACCTAAAAAGGAAAAGAGAAATTAGCCGATTGAGGCATAGGAAATTAAGAACGCGGATCGGGCAACCCGCCCCACCTTTGCGGGGGATTTTCACTAATTTTTTTATCTGTGATTATCTGTTCAATCTGTGTCATCCGCGTTCCGTTTTCATAAGGTGGTTTCGTTCAAAAAACTATACAGGCATTTGGTGCAAAAAAATTGGTTTGCTAATTCGAGCTACAAAGGATCCGGAAAATCTCTATAAACCGACTATCGGTTCATCCTACTCCAGCACCAGCTTAATTGCACTTCTTTTGTTGGGGGGAGTTGTTGTTGTAACGAAATAAATCCCCGTCGCCATTCCGTCGGTGGTGATGGTAACAGCCGGCGCGTCTGATTGTAAAAAGCTGCGCACCAACATGCCGGAAGAGTTGAAGATATTGATTGTGCCAGAGATACCGGAGGTTTTAATGGTGAGATTGTCGCCACGCTTTACAGGATTGGGCGAAATAATGACAGGGTTGCCTGCTGTTGGTTCTTCGATGCCAACGCTGGTGCCGTAGCAGGTAGTGGCGAAGGGCTTCTGGTATAGCAGGATGTCGTTTTCGTGGTAGCACAATAGCTCCCAAACCGGACAGACCACACACATATTATACATGGTATAAAGCGGCCCCGACAGGCTGCCGATGCCCTCCACCCACGTGTCGTAAAATTCTTCGCTTTGCAGCAGCCACTGCCGGCGCTCCACCCCAAAGTACTCCACGGTGTCGAGAGCGATAACCGTTACCGGTATATCATATTCATAGCAGAAAAAGTTGCGCACCATGGCGGTTTCGCCCACTTGCAGTTTAAAATTATAAAGCACGCCTTCGGTAAAATTGGGCTGCATGTAATACACAATGTTGTCGGCTTCGCGCAGCAATCCCATAAACTGCCAGCTTACCAGCGAATCCATAGAAACCCAAATTTTGCTGTAGGTGGTGCCATCGACGACAGAATCGCCCTGAATCTTAAATATCTCCGTGCTGACATAATTCGGAAATGCCGTCAGGAGAACGTTCCATTGTTTATCCGTTGAGACAAATCCCTGAGCCACCACTGATGCGCTCATCAGCAAGCCCATTGCGAAAAGAAGCAGATGTTTTTTCATGACTGTATGTGTTTATGTTTGTGATGATGTTGAAAACCAATTACGGACAAAGATAGGAAATTATTAAAAGCCTTGTTATTCTATTAAAAATAGGATGAATTTGATAAGGCAAATTGTTCGATGCCATCAAACAATATTGTATTCTGGTATCGAACAATATTGTATTTGATGCAATTGAAGCTGATGGTTACCAAATTGAGGTGGCTCCTGCTTTCGACTTTCTATGCCGTACATAAAAAAAGGAATCGATAATCCTTCCTATCCCAGCTTTAATTTTTCAATTTTATTTCCTGTGGTGGATGCTTTCATCCGGGCTACCAGTTGATCGAAGTGTTCTCTGCCAGCGGTTTGAATAATTCTGCCCTGATGCAGCAGATGTATTTCATCGCAGGTGTCGCGCAGGGTGGAGAATATGTGTGAGGAAATCACTACCGTTTTGCCCAACTCCCGCAGTCTGTGGATAATTTGGGTAATAAGAATGTTGCTTTGTATGTCCACGCCATTATAAGGTTCGTCGAGGATGTAGCAGTCGTTGGGCTGCAAGAGGATGGCCAATAGCGCCAGCTTCTTCTTCATTCCGGTGGAATATGTGGAGGCATACTGATGGAGCGGCAGCTCAAAAATGTTTCGCTCGTCCACGTCCGACAACTTTATGGTGCGGGCATTGGCAAGAAGTTGCAAATATTCGCGGCCTGTAATTTTAGAAAAGAAAAAAGGTTCGGTCATCAAAAACCCCAGATGATTTTTGAGCTTGTCGAAATGGGTGGTGATGTTTCCGTGGTATTTTTCAAGTCCGGCAATGCATCGGAACAGCGTGGTCTTCCCGCTGCCATTTTCGCCCACGATGCCATAAACCCGTCCATCCATAAAATTCAAATTGACATCCTTGAGCACCTGATGGCTGCCATAAAACTTGGATACGTTTTCGATTTTTATCATACCAAAATATCGCTTAGCCTCCTGACGGACTGCAGGTAAAACATCGGGATTACTACGATAAGAATCGGCGGAAACATGAGGCTGATGCCCAAAACTATCCCTTGTGGCAAACTCATCTCGCGGGGATAGGCTGCATATTTCCCCAAAACCATGGCCACCAGATAAATGTAGCCCGCCGACTGAAAAAGCAAAAGCATTTCTATCTGATTAAAAAAGAAAACGGCTAAGCTAACAAAGATGGGCGCAGCAGAAAGCGTGGCATACCACAAAGCAGTTCTGACTTTACGCAATAGAAAACCACGGGGCGTATCGCTAAATGACCAGACATAAAATTCGTTTTCGGGCGCTGAATAAAAGGAGAGTATGGTGAGAAAAATCAGCAGCAATGCCAAGATGCCCAGGTTGAAGTTGGAGACCGAGAGCGCCATAAAGGTGAGAAAGTAAGCCAGCAGGAAGAGGAACCAGGTTTTCCGGAATCCGACGGTGAACTCAAAAGGCTTTCGGTAAAACGGCGTGGGAACGGTAAGGTGGAAGTTGCTGCGGAAACTCACCGTAGCCATCAGCAATGCCAGAAACATCAAAATGACAGCCGCCGCAAACGATTGCCTGGCGCACAGTACGGCGATGAAAGGCAGTGCCGCACTGCTGTTTTCGATCAGCCGCAATTTGCGATACGCGCGATTATTAAAGCTCAGTTTCAGAAAATCGTTTCTTGTGCGTTCGCTGAGTTTGGAAACCAGGATCAAAGCAAGCAAAGCCAGGATGTGTGCAGCAAACTCCGTTTTTGAAAACAAATAAACCGAAAGCCCAACAAACGCAGCTATCAGCAGCATGATGCCAATTACCGGATTCATCCCGAAGCCGCGTAGCTTCCGGCAGAACATTATTAGCTGAAGTTTAAAATAGGAAACCAACATATTTCTTAGGGTAGCCGCCGGTGTATTGTCTTTGGAATGGTAAGTGGCAGGTTGGTTAATTTAGCTCAAAGCTATCAAACGATTTGCTCCGAAAACGGTTTGCCGTGTCTTTCCCTGTATTGATTAATCACCTGATTGTAATTCAACTCCGCAAAATCATCATCCTCAAATTGCTTGCCTGTATCTTCGCATTTGTAGGCATGAAACAACATTTTGAATTCTTCATTGCGAAAACGCACTGTTCGCCATTCTTTTACAATCTTTGCTTCTTTACCTGTAAATGGGCTTTTCATAACATACTTAGTTTGTAATAGCTGCTTTCGTCACCGAATATTGTCTGCACAAAAATACTAATCCTCCAAATACCCAAACTTCCCGGCATTGAAATCGTTGAAAGCCTCTATTAGCTCTTCCCGCGTGTTCATCACAAAAGGGCCGTGCGCAGCAATAGGCTCATAGATGGGCTGGCCGCTCAAAACCAACACCAAAGCATCGTCGGTGGCTTCTATCGTAAAGTTTTCGCCGTCGTTGGCCATCAGCACGAGATGATCTGTAGGCGCTTTTTCTTTTCCATTTACAACTATATTTCCTTCTATCACAAGCAGCGCTGTGGCCCAATCGGCCGGGAACGCAAAATCGGCTTTGGCGCCCTGCTTCAACCGGGCATTGAACATGTGGATGGGTGTAAAAGTAAATGCAACTCCTTTGCCGCCTTTGTACCGACCGGCTATCACTTCAATTTCTCCTCGGTCGCCGTCCAGTTTGTAGCGGCTGATGTCGCTGTTTTTTATCGCCTGATATTTGGGAGCGCTTTTTTTGTCTTTTGCGGGCAGGTTAACCCAAAGCTGCACCATTTGAAAATCGCCACCTTGTTTGCTCCACTGCTCCTCGTGGTATTCTTTGTGAAGGATGCCGCTTGCAGCCGTCATCCACTGGATGTCGCCCTGGCCAATCACGCCGCCACCGCCGCTGCTGTCGTGGTGTGCCACCCGGCCTTTGTAGGCTATGGTTACGGTTTCGAAACCTTTGTGCGGATGCACGCCCACACCTCTGGGTTTGTCGGCAGGCGGGAAATAAAATTTGGAATTATAATCCAACAAGATAAATGGATTCATCCGTTGCATGTCGAGCCGAAAGCCGCCCGGGATAAAATTATGCACCCTAAAGCCGTCGCCGACAAAATGTGGTTCCGGAGGACGTGCTACCAATTCTACACTTCTCATGATTAAATCTTTTTTAGTTTTCGATTATTAAAAAGGAGATAACAAAAAAGATTGGGAATTGATTGATTCGATCTTAGGAGAACGCTTCGTGCGCGGCGAAAGGAGTTGTGATCTTTTTAGCATCAATTGCTGTTGAGGGCTTCATTTTTGAAATCTTCCTGAGGATCTCCCGAATCGTATCCGGATCAGAACCTTGATTTAATATTTCTATCAACTACTGACCGACTAAAAATTATAGATTCTTCGCTACGCTACCAATGACAACTTTTTGTAAAAGTCTAATTGTGTAGGATAAACAGACCTTTCAGTCGCAAGCTCCTTCAAGGTGACAATGGCGTTG
>JAAYIU010000193.1 GCA_012523265.1 Bacteroidales bacterium
ATTAATAATTCCGGCGAAACTGTGCAACAGCGAAAAAATGTTGATCTCCGCCAGCCAATAGATTTAAGCTGCCTCCCCACTGGTTTTTATCATTGCTATTTGCAAGGTATGTCTCATGATTATTTCCAGAAGCTTATCATTATCAAATAGGTTTAATAATCCTATCTTTGTACCAATTCATCAATCGACTAACGAATTGGTACAATGAAATATCTCAAACGTAATATCGAACATGCGCTTCAGCGCGCTGCCGCACAGTTTCCGGTGGTGTTTCTCAAAAGGCACACATCCTTTTATTTAATTTCTGATCTCTGAAAAATTAATAAAAAACTTCTTTTTCAAGATACTTAATAACGAATTCGTTTCATTAAAAATTTATTTCTCAAATCCTTAAAATGTAATTCTATAATAGCTCCGCGACACTGTAGGTTTTTGTTCGGATTTTAATAACGCGCCATCCTTCATTCCTTGTTATTTTTGCAGGCTTATTTTTTATTTCGATAAACGCAAACTATTAATATGAAAAACGAAATTATCAACCTTACCCCCGATGTGAAATGGATTGGTGTGAAAGACCCTGATCTGGCCACTTTCGACGTGGTAATGGAAACCAAATACGGCACCACCTACAACAGCTACTTCATCGACGCCGACAAGAAAACGATCGTAGAAGCCACCAAAGAGAATTTTTGGGAAGAGTATCTGGCGAAGATTCAGGAGCTGTGCAACCCTGCCGACCTGCAGTACATCATCGTTAATCACACCGAACCCGACCACACGGGCAACCTGAAAAACCTGCTAAGCATTGCCCCCAATGCCACAGTGGTAGGCACCGGCAACGCCATCCGCTACCTGCGCGAACTAATGAAAATGGATTTTAAAAATCTCGCGGTGAAAGACGGCGACACGCTCGATCTGGGCAACAAAACGCTGCGTTTTATCAGCGCGCCCAACCTGCACTGGCCCGACACCATGTTCACGTGGCTCGAAGAAGACAAGGTGCTTTTTACCTGCGACAGCTTTGGCGCTCACTTTAGCAGCGCGCATCTTTTCGACGACGAGGTCACCGAGCGCCACGCCTACGAAGAATCGTTCAAATATTATTTCGATGTCATCCTGGCGCCTTACAGCAAGTTCATGCTCAAAGCCATCGATAAAATCAAGGAGCTGCCCATCAGCATGATTGCCACAGGTCATGGTCCGGTGTTGCGACGCGACTGGAAAAAAATTGTGGAGCTGTCGCGTCAATATGCTGAAGAGGCTATGAAGAAACCGGTCACGCCTGTTGTTTTTATTCCTTATGTGAGCGCTTATCAAAAAACGGGACAAGTAGCCAATATGCTCGCGGAGGGTGTGCGCCAGGCCGGCAACATCGAGGCGCATGTGCTCGACATAGAGCTGGCGCCGCTGGGCGAGGTAGAACAGAACATCGCGCACGCCTCGGCTTACCTCATCGGCTCGCCCACCATCAACCAAAACATCCTGCTGCCCATCTACAAATGCTTTGCGCTGATCAACCCCATCCGCGACAAAGGAAAACCTGCTGCAGGATTTGGCTCCTTCGGCTGGAGCGGCGAAGCCAAAAAGATAATCCGTACCAACCTGGAAAACCTGAAACTATCAGTTTTTGATGAAGAGATGTTTGTAAAATTTACCCCCAACCAGCAGGATAGCGAACGCGCCATAGCTTTTGGAAAAGCTTTCGGCCAGGCGGTGCTGGCAAAAGACGACACAGCCGATAAAGAATAGAGACATTGATTATTGAAAATTAGTACTCGCTTTCGCTAAATTGCCGAACGAAAACGAAACAGCGGATGCCACCCGAAGCTACGGATAGCTTTTGTAAGCGTGAAAAGGAGCACCGGATGCTACAATAAAGAATTCGGGAAAGCCGTTAGCCGACTGGGTAATATTTTGTTTTCATATGTTTAGGGTGGCTAAGTCGATCACAGGTTTTTAAACCTTTTAGGCTTAGCCACTGTTTTTTAGCAGATATTGCAAAAATTAATAACATACATCATCTCATTGAACCAACGATTCACCTTCCTTCTCCTGCTAACGTTCACGCTTGCGCTAATGTCGGGGTGCAGCATCGAACGCAAGCTGGCCAACGATTTCCTCAAGCACCGCGACAGCCTGACGGTAATGATCATTGAGCCGGATTATCTTTTTAAAACAAACCTGAAAGATTATGCTGTTGATGGTTTTGATAAATTAAGCGCTGAGGCACAACAGCAGCTTCTCTACGACAGCAGCCTTTTCCTGCAACACATCACCGACAGCATCCTCATCCAAAACTACACCACCAGCCTGATGCAAACGCTGGAGGAATATGGTATCGAAGCGATGAACCAGCAACGGCTACCGGATTTTCTCACTGCACATGGCCACGCCTGGCAGGTGAGCCTGGTGCAGCTCGAACTCGAAGAGAGCCTGATGCCATATCGTGCCGAGGAGGTTTTTGAGGATTCAATAGTTTACTATGAGGATTTCGAATTACAAAAGGCCGGTCTCAACAGTTGGTTTGAAATTGTAAAAGTGAACAATCAACAGGAAACTTCTGACCTGCTATATGCAAGTCATTATTTTACTGATGAGCTTGATGGTCGCTTTGCCAACAATATTTTCACCGGCGAGGTTACCTTTCGTTACAACCTGTTCGCGCTCGAGACGGACACCATTTACACGCTGGCCACAGAAGCTGGCGCCACCTACGCCGGCTACATTTTTGATTATCTGATGAATTATTACATCCTGCGAAACCTTCCCCCCAACCAAACGCTGCGCTCTTGGCTACACTACGACCACGACAGCAGGATGCTTTACCCGGCCGGCGACCAGCGCTTTATTTTTCTTGATGAATAGGCTTACTAGTTCAATGGTTACATAATCTTAACATCACCGGGTTATTATTAAAGGTTACTTTTGCCGCCATTTTTAGGTGAAATGTTTAATCCGTTTGATTCATAGCCTATTAATGAAAAATTACCTGATATTTAATAAACATCATGACATTATCTAAACTAAGAAATATCGGTATCGCAGCACACATCGATGCCGGAAAAACCACTGTTACAGAACGCATCCTTTTTTTTACGGGCGCTACCCGCAAGCTTGGCGAAACGCACGACGGTCAGGCCACCATGGATTTTATGAAGCAGGAGCAGGAACGTGGCATCACCATCGCTTCGGCGGCCATCTCGTGCCACTGGAAAGATTCCAACATCAACATCATCGACACGCCGGGGCACGTCGATTTTACCATCGAGGTGGAGCGCTCGCTGCGCGTCATCGACGGCATGATAGCGGTGTTTTGCGCCGTAGGTGGTGTAGAGCCGCAAAGCGAAACCGTATGGAACCAGGCCGACCGCTACCGCGTGCCACGCATCGCTTTTATTAATAAAATGGACCGCACCGGCGCCGACTTTTACGATGTGGTGAAACAGATGAACGAATTTCTGGATGCCAACGCGGTGCCTTTTCATCTGCCCATAGGCAGCGAAGAAGATTTTACTGGCCTCATCGATGTCATCACGCAGAAAGCATATATTTTTGATGAATCAAAACGAAACGAGACCGATATCCCGGCGCAATACGTTGAGGCAGCGCGCGAAGCACGTACCCTGCTGATAGAAAAAGTTGCCGACTTCGACGAGGAGGTCACCGAGCTATACCTTGAGGAGCAGGAAATACCCGATGCACTGCTGCAAAGGGCTGCCCGTGCCGCCGCGCTCAAGCTGGTGATAACGCCGGTGTTTGCCGGTGCAGCCTACAAAAATAAAGGCATCCAGTTGCTGCTCGACGCCGTGGTTGATTATCTGCCTTCGCCCATTGATGTGGGCGCTGTGGTGGGCATGGACGTAGATGACCATTCCAAATCGCATACACGCGCTCCGTCGGCCAAAGAGCCTTTTTCGGCGCTTGTTTTCAAACTCATCAACGACCCCTATGTGGGACAACAAACTTTTGTGCGCGTTTTCTCCGGGCGCCTCGAAAGCGGCATGCAGGTACTCAACGCTACCAAAGGCAAAACTGAACGCATCGGCAGGATTTTGAAAATTCGCGCCAAAGACCGCGAAGAAGTCGCACAGGCCTTACCCGGCGAGATTGTGGCTTTGGTCGGACTTAAGCTCAGCAAAACAGGCGACACGCTTTGCGACAAAGATGTGCCACTGCTGCTCGAATCGATACATGTGCCACCCTCGGTAATAGAATTGAAGATATCGCCTGCAAAACACAAAGACCAAAGCAAACTTGGCGAAGCGCTGGCCAAACTCTCCAACGAAGACCCGTCGTTTCATGCCCGCTACGACGACGAAACCGACGAGACCATAATCTCGGGCATGGGCGAGCTGCACCTCGAAATCATCGTCGATCGCATAAAAGATGATTTTGGATTACAGGTAGAAGTTGGTGAGCCATCGGTGGCTTATCGCGAAACCATCACCACCGAAACGGTGAGTAACTACAAGCACGCCAAGCAAACGGGGGGCAGAGGGCAGTTTGCTCACACCGTCATCCGTCTGGAACCCAACGAAGACAAAGGTTACGAATTTGTCGATTACATCAAAGGCGGCGTGATTCCCGGCGAATATATTCCTTCCGTCAATAAAGGTATCCGCAAGATACTGGTCAAAGGCGTGCTGGCAGGCTATCCGGTGATCGACGTAAAAGTGGTGCTGCTCGACGGCAGCTTCCATCCTGTCGACTCGTCGGATATGGCTTCCCAGACTTGCGCTGCCATCGCTTTCCGCAATGGTTTTATGAAAGCCGATCCCGTGTTGCTCGAGCCGGTGATGCACGTGGAAGTGAACGTTCCCGACGACTATATCGGCAACGTGGTGGGCGACCTCAACAAGCGGCGTGGCAAAATAGAATCGATGCGCCGCCACCGCAAAGGATCGCAGAAACTTACCGGCACCGTGCCACTGATGGAGATGTTTGGCTATGCCACCACGCTGCGCAACATCTCAAGCGGACGCGCCAACTACTCGATGGAATTCTCCAAATACGTTCCGGTGACAAAAGCTATTCAGGAAGAGATCCTAAAGAAAATAACCGAGAAGAAAAGGCTGGAAAACGCATAAACTTTTCTCTGTGCCCTCTGCGTCTTCTCTGTGTCCTCTGTGGTTAAAAACCAGTCCGCGAATTCATACGAAAAAGTTATTTCCGCTGTTTATTTGACGCTATGTCAGCCTGCTGGCTGACGATA
>JAAYIU010000042.1 GCA_012523265.1 Bacteroidales bacterium
CCGCCTCACACGTGATTACAAATTGCCTGAAGAATTTAATTTACGACAGATAAAACGTTCTTGATTATTAACACCTTGATTGTTTTAATAATTTAAAACCTGAGAATTATGAAAAAACTAAAAGCACTTTTACTTGCTGTTATCCTGCTGGGAACTGCGGTTACCCACCAAAGCTGCATCGGATCGTTTCAGCTTACCCGGAACCTCTACAGTTGGAATATGGATATCGATGGCCGGTGGGGCTCCGAGCTGGTGTTTCTCGCCATGATTATTATCCCGGTTTATACCGTTACGTTGCTTGCCGATGGCGTAGTGCTCAATGCCATCGAGTTTTGGACTGGTAATAATCCCTTGGCAATGAACGCTGTGGAGAAACAGACCCGTATAGTTAAAAAGGACGGCGACAGCTACAGGCTTACCGCCGAAAAAAATACAATCCACGTGCAGAAACTTAGTGGCGACAACACCGGCGAAACAGGTGAATTTTTATGGAATGAACAAGGACAAAACTGGATTTTCCAGACCAATGACCAGCGTTTCGTTCTGCAACAGTAATAGCTATTTATTCTCAAAAGTATTTTAAATGACAAAAGGATCAGTATCCGGAATCATCGCTAATCTTGTAATAGTTGTCGTAGACGGACCTGTGGCTCAAAATGAAATTTGCTACATCATCCTCGATGACGTTCGCCTCATGGCCGAGGTTATCAAGATCATGGGTGAAAAAGCCTATGTGCAGGTTTTTGAAAGCACCCGCAACCTGAAAGTGGGAGCAGGTGTCGAGTTTTCGGGCAATCTGCTTGAGGCAACCCTCGGCCCCGGCATCCTCTCCAAAAATTTTGATGGTCTGCAAAACGACCTCGACAAAATGGACGGCGTGTTTCTTACCCGTGGCGAATACACCAATCCGCTCGAAGACGATAAAAAATGGGAATTTAAGCCCCTGGCACGCATAGGCGATCTGGTGGAAGCCGGCTCCTGGCTGGGTGAAGTAAAAGAAAACTGGATAGCGCACAAGATCATGGTGCCTTTTAAATTCGAAGGAAGATTTACTGTAAAAAGCCTGGCTGCCGAGGGCAGTTATACCATCGTGGACGTGATAGCTACCCTCACCGACAGTCAGGGTAAGATACATGAGGTACGCATGGCGCAAAAGTGGCCCGTAAAAGTTCCCATCAGAGCTTACAAAGAAAAGCCGCGGCCTTTCCGTATGCTCGAAACAGGCGTCCGCTGCATCGACTCGCTCAATCCTATTGTAGAAGGTGGAACCGGCTTTACTCCCGGCGCCTTTGGTACTGGCAAAACAGTGTTGCAGCATGCTTTGAGCAAATATGCCGAAGCCGACCTGATAGTGATGGCAGCATGTGGCGAACGCGCTAATGAGGTAGTTGAGATTTTTAAGGAATTTCCCGAACTCATCGACCCGCGTACCGGACGAACCCTCATGGAGCGTACCACCATTATTGCCAACACTTCCAATATGCCTGTGGCCGCCCGCGAAGCATCCGTTTACACCGCCATGACCATCGCCGAATATTACCGCTCGATGGGCTTGAAGGTGCTGATGCTCGCCGATTCTACTTCCCGTTGGGCGCAAGCCTTGCGCGAGATGTCGAACCGCATGGAGGAGTTGCCAGGCCAGGATGCTTATCCGATGGACTTGCCGGCGATCATTTCCAACTTCTACTCACGCGCCGGATATGTAATTTTGCCCAATGATAAAACCGGAAGTATCACCTTTATCGGCACCGTATCGCCGGCTGGTGGTAACCTAAAAGAACCTGTGACCGAATCGACCAAAAAAGTGGCGCGTTGTTTTTACGCTTTGTCGCAGGCACGCGCCGACAGCAAACGCTACCCCGCCGTGGATCCCATCGAGAGCTACTCCAAATATCTCGAATACGACGAGGTGATCGAATATCTGAGCGAGAATGTGAGCGAGCAATGGTTTGATCAGCTCCAATATGCACGAAATCTGCTGGTACGTGGCAAAGAGGTTTACGAACAAATCAACATCCTGGGCGACGACGGCGTGCCCATCGAATATCACATCCGCTTCTGGAAATCCGAAGTTTTCGACTTCGTAATCCTTCAGCAGGATGCTTTTGACGAAGTGGATGCCCAAACGCCCATCAAACGCCAGAAATACATGATGGATCTGGTGCTCGACATCGTTAAAGATGATTATGAGTTTGAGCATTTCGACGAGGTCAACAGCTACTTCCGCGGCATCATCAACATCCTTAAGCAAATGAATTATGCGAAATTTCAGTCGGAGGAGTTTGAGAAATTCCGCGGACAGCTCATCGAGGAACTAAAGAAACACCATCCTGTCGCTGAGGCAGTATAGCGCAACTATTTTACAAAGCTCATCTAACATATTATTATGCAAACACAGGCTTTTCAAAAAATTTACACCAAGATAGATCAGATCACAAAGGCTACTTGCATGCTGCATGCCACCGGCGTGGGCAACGACGAGTTGGCCATGATCGGCGACCAGATGGCGCAGGTGGTGAAGATAATCGACAATAACGTTACGTTGCAGGTTTTTGGAGGCACCGAAGGAATCCCCACCAACGCCGAGGTTACTTTTCTGGGCAAGGCGCCTACCCTTAAAGTGAGTGATGCCCTGGCCGGACGTTTTTTTAATGCCTATGGCGATCCCATCGATGGTGGTCCGCGCGTGGAGGGCGAAGAGGTGGAAATCGGCGGACCGTCGGTAAATCCTGTCAGGCGCGACAAGCCCAGCAACATGATCTTTACCGGAATTGCAGGCATCGACCTGAACAACTCCCTGGTGTCGGGGCAAAAGATTCCGTTCTTTGCCGATTCCGATCAACCCTACAACATGGTGATGGCCATGGTGGCATTGCGCGCCAAAGCCGACAAGATTATCCTGGGGGGCATGGGGC
>JAAYIU010000434.1 GCA_012523265.1 Bacteroidales bacterium
ACCATCCTGATGGTTGCAATAATTTTCTCTTTTATTACCGTCAGCAAAGCCGGCTTGCAGTTGCAGGAAAAGGTTTTTTATGCCGAATATCCGCCACAGCGAAAATATGTCATGTTTGCCTGCACGCTGGTTTTGTTTGTATTGTCATTGGCATCCGTTACCACATCGGGATTTAACCCATTTATTTATTTCAGGTTTTAATGACGAAAAAAAAGACATACCAATTATCGCAATGGCTGTTTGTACTATTTATGGCCATTATTCTGGTGCCGGCGGTGCAGGGTTTTTTTCGTCCAATAGAGGTGGCTCCCCTTAAGGGCGACATCCGCTATGTGGAGCGGCCGAAGGTTTCTGTCGGCGGGTGGTTTGATGAAACACTACAACAAAATACCGAGAGCTGGGTCAACCAGCATTTTGGTTTTAGAAATACGCTGGTGCGGCTTTACAATCAGTGGCGGTTTTGGCTGTATGGCAAATCGAGTGCCCGCGGCGTAATCATTGGCAAAGAGAACTATCTTTACGAAGAAAATTATATCAAAGCTTATTATGGTCGCGATTTCGTCGGCGATTCGTTGATCAGTGTGCGCGTGGAAACTTTGAAAAAGATTCAGGATACCTTAGAGTCGCTTGGCAAAACAATGGTGGTAGCCATTGCTCCGGGCAAGGGTCAGTTTTATCCTTACTATATCCCCGACGAAATGCGCAGCGAGCCATCGCCGACCAATTACCATACATTAATAAATGAAGCCAAAAAACAAGGGTTGGAATTGATCGATTTCAACGCGTGGTTTCTGCAAATGAAAGACACTTCGCGCTATCCGTTGTATCCTAAAACGGGCATCCACTGGAGCCACTATGGCAGTGAGCTGGCGTTGGATTCGCTGATGCGCTACATTGAGCAACACCAGCAGGTGGACATTCCTGATTTGGTAATAAAACGGCATTATGTGCCGGACGAGATGATGGCGCCTGAAGCTTACATTGAGGAAGGGATGAATTTGCTGGTAGAATTTGATCGCTTCCCGATGGTTTACAGCGATGTGGCTGTAGAAAATCAAGATAAGCCCAAACTTAAATTCATGATTGTTTCCGACAGTTTTTTCTGGCAGCTTCACAACCGGGGCTTCATGTCGTCGGTATTCGACGACGGACAGTTTTGGTATTACAACCAAACGATTTATCAGCCAACGCTGCCCTCAGGCCGCCCGGTGGACAGTGCCAATGTGCGGCAGGAACTGCTCGAAAAGGATGTTGTTGTGTTGCTTACCACTAATGCCAACCTGCCGGGTTTTCCGTGGGGTTTCGATGCGCTGGCTTACCGGGCGCTATTTGTCGGCGACAGTGCTTACCTGGCACAGCGCGAAGAAAAAATCCAGGGCTACATTTTTGCCATCGAAAATACCGAAGAATGGCTGGAAATGATACGCCAAAACGCCCTTGAACGCAACCTCCCGCTCGACAGTATGATACGCGTCAACGCGATCTACATGGTGGATACGGAAAATAATAAGAAGTAGGGGCTTAACTAAGAAACACACTACGAATAACTCCCGGCGAAGGAGCGAAGATTTAAAACTTTAAAAAAAACAGGGAGGTGTTTTAAAATTCTGTTTCAAAAAACTGGTCGAAGTCTTTTCGTTTCAACCCATTTTTAAGCTCTCTATCTTCAGTCCATAGGCTACCTTCAAGCTCAAGAGTCAGTGCTACAAACAAAGTGTCCTTTTCATCAATATCAGAACATAACTTGTGCGCATGGATTAAATTTCCAGTGCCAATAAATTCCTCATTTACGAATTTGATGTTTTGTAAAACTTTCTCGAGTAGTTCCAATACTTCATCCTCAGTAACTTTAGAAGCGCGAACGATTCTTTCTTTATGCTTAAAAATTTCAACGACAATAAAATTAGGAGCAAAAAAGGAATAGCCGGAATGGTGGAGTAGATTACGAATTTGAGAGTGCCTGCTTCTTAGAGCTTTAAAAATAATATTGGTGTCAACTATAACTTTCTTCATCATCTTAACCAATAAACTTCTTCTTGTTTTTCTCCCACCAGTCTGACTTTAGTTCTTCGCCAAGACTTTCTATTTCTTCACCAATATCTGCCTTTTTTACAAGGTATTCGGTTCGAATGCGATTCAGTATCTCAAATACTACATCTTTTTCGAAAGCAGATCTTTCGAGGCTGATCACTATCTTTTGGTCGGTATATTCCAAGCTAATAGGCTGTTCCATAGTTTTTTATTAATGAAAATGTATTTAGGTCAAATAATACAAATTAGTAAACAAAGATAGGTGATTTGTGATTGTACTCCCAATCGAATAAATTATTCGTATCGCAACGGCAAGGCTGATCGATGAAAAAAAGAAATGCCTCGCGAATACAAGAAATATTATTTTTGCGGCATGGGATGCTAGCTCAGTTGGTTCAGAGCGCTGCCTTCACACGGCAGAGGTCACTGGTTCGAATCCAGTGCATCCCACCAAAATGTTTTAATAAGTTAAACCACAGCCCTTTGAGTTGTGGTTTTTTTATTTTGGTGGCTTTTGGGTAGAAGTTTTGTTAAGATTAATTTTTCTTTTTATCCATTTTGCCAAACCTCCGGCAGCATACAATCGTGTTTTTTTTCTGCATGATAACACGACTTTCAACAGGCGTTTTAATGATATTTAATGGATTGACGGTTGCCTTAACAGTTTGATAACATTTGGGTACTTAATTTCGCAATCTTTATTACTCAAGTCATTTATCATTAATTAAAACCTCAGTATTATGAAAGTTTATACCTTTTTGTTTACCCTTCTTTTTATTTGTTTTTTGGGGGTTGAAGCCCAAATTGTAAATAAAAATAGCTCAAAGCAAGCGCTATTGCAGTATCATCTTGCGCAACTAAAAAATGATAACCATGCGCCTAATCGGCTCATCGTGAAATTCAGCAACCAGGTTTCGATGACCGACAATGGCAAAACCACCAACTCGGATAAAGTCAGCAATGTTTTGTCTGAAATTCAGATGAAGGCGATGAAACCGCTTTTTGAAAAAACTATTGGAAAGAATGCCACCTTAAAAGCACAGTTTGGATTACAGCACTATTACACCGTCAGTCTGGATCGCAAAACGGACTTAAGTGCCGCTTTGATCAAACTTAATGCGCTGGACGAAATCGAGGTGGCCGAACCGGATTATCTGGCCACCACCACTGCTATCCCCAACGATCCTTTTTACACACAGCAATGGGCTATGAATAATACCGGCCAGGCTGTTCAATACGGGACAAATAATCCCATAGGTACTGTTGGTGTCGATTTGAACCTGCAGGCCGTTTGGGATCTGCAAACCGGCAGCGAAGATGTGGTGGTTTGTATCCTCGATACCGGTGTGGATACCGAGCATCCTGAATTTGTCGGAAGGATAGTTCCGGGTTACGATTTCCAGTTTGATGATGATGACCCCAACCCCATCCCAGGAGAAGATGCCGGGGCACACGGGACCGCTTGTGCCGGGATTGTTGGTGCTTCGGGTAATAATGGAATAGGTGTAGCCGGAATTGCGTGGCACACCAAGATAATGCCCGTAAAAGTATTGTATGACAACTCAGGTGCCTGGAGCATCATTGCCAGCGGAATTACCTGGGCAGCCGACAATGGCGCCGATATTATCAGCATGAGCATTGGAGGGACTTCCTACTCAAGCACACTCGAAGATGCAGTGGATTATGCGTTTAACCTGGGATGCACCCTCTTAGCAGCATCGGGCAACAGCAACAACGATATTGGCATCAGCCCATCCTATCCGGCCGCCTTCAGCAATACTATTTGTGTAGGAGCGCTAAGTCCCTGCGAAGAGCGTAAAAGCCCCAACAGCTGCGATGGCGAATACTGGTGGGGAAGCAACTATGGCAGCGACATGGATTTCCTGGCGCCGGGTACCCGTAATTATACTACCGACATTTCAGGTTCGGATGGTTATGATGGCGGTGATTACTATCCTTTCTTTAATGGAACTTCTTCGGCCTGCCCACATGCAGCAGGAATTGCCGCGCTGATGCTTGCCGAAAACCCTTCGCTTACCAATGTGCAGATACGCTCTAAAATGCAGCTTTCGTGCGTGGACATGGGCGCGGCCGGTAAGGATGACGACACAGGCTATGGCCGCATCGATGCTTTTCAGGCTTTGATCAATTCAACCAACAATCAAACAATTGTACGCATTACCCCATTACTCCAAACTGTTGCTCCGGGAACCTATTTTTCGATTGACTTTATGATTCAAAACGTGACCAATCTGGCATCCTATGAGTTTAACTTTAGCTACGAACCCGATTACATGGATCTTTTGGATGTGGAATTTAGTGAATTCCTTACCTCCACCGGTCGGGTTGCGGTTCCTTCTTTCGTTACCCCCGATCCGAATAACGGGTATATTTTTGTTTCTAATGGAACCTCCGGCCTCTTGCCCGCAGGCCCCGATGGAACGGCACGATTGTTCACGGTTAACTTTCAGGCAAGCGAAACCCCACCAGATTATTCTACCCTGCAATTCAACATCATGGAATTTGAAGTGTTGCAGCCTGGTGGCACACCCATCGTTCCGCTCATCATCAACAACGCTGTTACCATCCAACCCGATTTTTGCAAAACCGGACTTTATACAACAGGTTGTAGCAATGGAGATAAACTGAATTATGTAGGCATTGCAAATCTCGAAAATGCCGGTTGGGAGTGCAGCGCAAACGGATATGGTGATTTTTCGTATAAAGTTGCTGATGTAATTCAGGGACAGACTTACCCGCTTAGCTTAATAATTAGTTCTGACGGACATTATGTTTCTGCCTGGATAGATTACAACGACAACATGGAATTTGAACCCGATGAAAAAATTCTGGATGACTATTATTATTCTACCGCTAATTACCTCAGAGAAATTGATGTGACGATAGCCGGCGATGCCGCCCCGGGTATGCACAGGTTGCGTTTAAGAACAGTTTCAGGCACGCCGGGTGCTGATGCCTGTAGCCTGGAGAATTTTGGCGAGGTGGAGGATTACACGCTGAATGTTCTTCCACAGGATCAGTTTGGCGGTTTCCAGGGCCATGTATGGGATGATGAAACGTATAGTTCCATACCCGGCGCGCTTATTCAACTGCAACCATCCGGCGCATCAGTGCTGTCGAATTCGATGGGTTATTTTTGTGTAAATGTCGAAGAAGGGGTAACCGACATCTTATGCTCGGCCGACGGCTATGCTGTTGGTTCTTATGGGAATGTTTATGTTGCGGCGGGTGAAGTTTACAACTTCGATTTTTGGTTGGAGCCGGCAGGGCTTTGCACCGAAGGGCTTTTTAATACCGGCTGTTGGGATGGCGATGGTATCGAAGATTTTTTCTTCAACGACATCTATCACCCCGAGTCAGGCTGCAGTCAGGATGGCTATGGCGATTTTACCTACATGTCGACCGATCTCACCTGTGGCGAGTATTATTATGTGGAGGTCTCTTCCATTTACGGCAGCAATTACCTGAATATCTGGATCGATTTTAACGACAACCAAACCTTTGAGCCTGAAGAGCGAATTCTCGAAAATGAATATATCGACATGGGCGGAGAACTCTATTACTACGATGTGTTTTTGCCCGAAGGATGTCTGTCGGGCGAACATATCATGCGCGTAAGGGCTAACTATGGCGATCCCTTTGATGACCCCTGCGGCATGGTTGAGTGGGGCGAAGTGCACGACTATACCGTTTATGTTGAAGGCAATGAAGCATACGGAACGCTTCAGGGTACGGTGCAC
>JAAYIU010000041.1 GCA_012523265.1 Bacteroidales bacterium
GACTGGCTGATAAGGCTGTGCCCAAGCCGAAAAAGCTACCAAAAGCAACACCATTATCAGTGTAGCAGAAGTGGCGTTTTGAAAAGTTGTTTTGTTTTTCATCTTATTGATTTTTTTTGTTAAACTTAAATTTGATTCATCAAAGCTATAACATATTTTGCATTCTGAGCAAGTATTTTCAGATGGGGACACAATATTTTTGAAAGTTTAACATGTGTACATTTGAACGATCTGCATAAAGCATCAACACCAAGCCTATATCCATTGAACCGTTCACGATGGTTTACAAAAATCCCCAAGACTAATATCACTTCAGGGCTTTTGACCCGGCGTAAAGTTAGTTTCATGTTTTTAGATTCCTTCCTTCCGGATTTGCTCAGCAAAGCCTGAAGGATAGAATGACACGAATGGCCGTAAATAGCAGAGGAGGCGGCTTATCGCCCCACTTCCACCCACTGCCCAGCCGTACGGGCATACACGGCAGCGTCGTACATGGCGTGGCACGTTACCGGCGGCAGATAATAGCGGCCTGTGTAGGCGGCATGCAAAATCACACTGTAGCGGCGCACACCATTTCGGTTGAGAGTGAAGAAGGTATAAACGCGGTCGTCGCGAATGTCGCGGTAATCGTAATCCGACGCGGCGGCGTTGCCATCGCCCGCATCGGCATAGCGCGTGCTAAGAATTTCCCATCCCGACGGAAACACCTGGCTTAGCGCCATATTTTCGATGTTGCCTGCCAGGCCGCTGTTGCGGATGGTGACCACCGCCTCGAAATCGGTTCCCTGCTTTATCCTCTCCACCGGCAACTGCGCGCCACTCATCGTGTGGTACGACACTTCCATCGTTATGTTTTTCGCTTCGGCAGTTTCGGTTCCGAAATTGGGCCGGCCGGTAATAGTTCGGGTGAGGAATAGGCTGCCGTCGCCGGTATTTTTTACCGTCACACTATTTCCGGCATCGGCGGCCTCCAGCGCAATGGTATATATCGGCACCAGCGAGCGCACGTTTTGCGTTTTTTTGTTTTTAATAAAATCAAAAGTAAAACTCTGGCCAAAGGTATCGTCGCCGGCAAAAGTGGCTAATGCATATAAGGCAAAGGCCGCCGATTGTGTGCTAAGCCAGTCGGTCTGCATCTTCTGCGCCATGCGGCTGGCCAGCTCATAGGCCGCTTCCTGCTTATCCATCATTACCAGCACTTCGAGTATCATTGCCTCGTCGCGCAACTGCGAGCCAAAGGTGCGTCCCGGCCATTTGTATTTATTTTGCGTTTCCGTTGTAATATTTTCGGTGAGCGAAACAGCTACTTCCGGCTGACCGGAAAGCTGATAAGCCGCCGCCAGCCGCCAGCGTGCGGTAGCCAAAAGCTCCGTTTCGCGCAGGCGGTTCATGGCGCTCATATTAGGCTCGCCGGCCAATGCCAGCGTATAAAGTCTGTAAGCCTGCATCAGCGCTTCGTCGCTGTCGGCAAGGCTATGGTTGTACTGGCTTGCCTTTTCGGTTTGCCAGTTGAGCCATTTGCGTTTAAAGTCGAAGGGGATCAGATACCCTTTTTGTGCGGCCAGCAGCATAAAGTGGCCGGCATAGCTGGTTCCCCATTCGGTGATGCGGCTGTTGCCCGGCCAGTACGATAGGGCGCCATTCGTTTGCTGAAAAGCAGCTATTTTGCGGATGCCTGCCATCACGTTGCGGCTTACTCTGGCTTTTTGTTCGTCGGTGAGGCCGGTAAGCTTGTCGAGGTAAAGCTGTGCAAAAGCGCCGGAGGTAATTTGTTCCACGCATCCATAAGGATACGAAACGAGATATTTCAGATGTTGGTCGAGATGAATCGACGGGAACGACGAAACTGCCAGCGTGCCGCTGTTGCTACCCTCCACGCCAAAGAAATCATACGGAATCGTTTTCGATTCACCGGCCTCGAGCGCAAAAGTTTTGAGCCGTGTGACCGGCTCGATGGGATTGCGCACCTGCAGCTCGATGGTTTGCGAAGTGGTTTCAATGCCCGCGGTGGCCTGCACCGTCAGGCTCGAAAAACCTTCGTCACCTTCCGGAGCTTTCAGACGGAAATAAGCCGTTTTCTCGCCTGCGCGATCAAAACGAACGGTGGTGGTTTTGCTATCGACAACTTCAAGCTTTCCTTTGGTAGTAAGCTGAAGTTCCACATCGCGGATTTCATCGTTCATGGCAAACACCGTTACCGGCAGGTCAAAGGTTTCGCCCGGGCCGATCACACGCGGCGCTGTGGGCAAAATCATCACCGGTTGCTTTACGGCAATTTCGGCTTCAGCCAATCCATAAGCGCCATTGTTGGCTGCCACCACCATCACACGCACAGCTCCCACATAATTGGGCATATGCAATTTGTGCACAGCGGTTTTTTTGCGTGCCAGCTCATAAGGCCCCAGAAAGGTCACCACCGGCTTGAAGCGGTTGGCTTTCTGCTCGCCATATCTGAGCGTCGACTGGTCGCCACCGATGGCAAGGACTCTTTGCAACCGGCCGCCATAAGCACCAAGTACGTCATCGTAGAGGTCCCAGGTTTTGATGCCCAACGCTTCGCGGGCATAAAAATGCTGCCAGAGGTCGGGCGTGGCAAAACGCGTAAGCCCCAGCAATCCTTCGTCCACTACGGCAAGCGTATAAGTCATGGCTCTGCCATTTTTTTCTGAAACTTTAATAGTATAATCTTCATCGGGACGCACCTTTTCAGGGGCATCTACCTGCGGGTTCAGCCGCGAGGCGGCTTCCACCATGATGGGAACTACGCCATACATGCGGATGGGCCGGTCGTTGATGGTTTGTGCGTGTGGCTGCAGCAGCGTGACGTACAAATAAGCATTGGGAGCCATATCAGCCTTGACGGCAAATTCGGTTTTCGTTTCGCCCGGTTTACAATTTACCCACCAAAAGTCGAGTATATCGGTGCCGTTTTCGAGACTTAGCAATGCTGAACTGTTTTCGGCTGAGGCAAAAGTTACCTTTACCATATCACCGGGCTGGTAAACGGCTTTATCGGTGGTGACGTCGAGCAGGGTAGCTCCGGCCGGGTTGCCACGGTTGGCGCGTTGTTCATCGTCGGCCCAGTCGAAATAAACGGTAGTGCCGGCTGTATGGCCATAGCGGGTATCTACTACCTGCAGGTAGTAACGCCCCCAGTCGTCGTCGGCAATGGTAAGCGGAACGGTGGCTGTGCCGCTGTGTGTGGAAAAGTAAATATCCTCGACAAGTTCGGCATCTTCGCCTTGTGCCCAGCGCGCCAGGTTATCATTTTGTGCACTCCACCACCAGTTCCACGACACTTTAAAAACTTTAAGCCGGATACCCGATGCTGAAACAGGAGCGCCATTTTTATCCACGGTGGCGATTTGTATCTGGTGTTTGGTACCGGTGGTGAGCATGTTTTTGTAGCGGCCGTCATAGGGAATTTTGATTCCCACAAATTGCGGATAGGGTGCAAAAGGCATCGACGTAACATCGGTGCTTTGGTTGCCGCCGGTTTCGGTTACACGGGTTGTAAAAATGGCCTGCAGCATGCCCGGAGCTTCGGTATTGGTCTGGATGCTGAGCGGGAAAGAGGCGCGACCATTGGCATCGAGGGTTCCCGCAAATATTGTCTCTTCGTAGCCACCATACGTTTTGGCAGGGTCGGTAAAGTTGTAATCCTGAAATTTATCAAAAGTATATTTGAAATCTCTGAGGCGAAGGTTTACGGCAGCTTCGAGGTTGGCTGCCACGGCGCCGTGCAGCCAGGCAACTTTGAGCGTTGCTGTTTGATTTTGCGAAAGAATTTTCCTGCCAAAGGACAAATCCATTTTCAGCCGGTTGGGTTTGATGGTTTCTATACGGATGGGTTTTTCAAATGTGGCGCCGCCAACGATGATGCGCGCCCGCCAACTGCCGGTGGGATCCTGCGCATTGGTTACAGGTTTAAAAACATAAAATCCATTTACACCTTCGGTTTTTACCTCGCGTGCCGAGAGCTGGCCACGCGGATTATAAAGCTCCATCACTACGGGATGGTTGTAGGGGAGATTGGCGGAGATGTCGTCCATTACAAAAGCAAGAAAGAGTGTGTCGCCCGGGCGCCAGACGCCACGCTCACCGTACATCATGCCCTTTATACCGCCACTTATCTTTTGTCCTGACACATCAAAAGTACTCATCGAGAGTGAGCTGCCGTCGTCAACTTTGAGCCATGCCTGCTGCCCTTCTTTGCTGGCGCGGATGAGATAAGGCACCTGCTCAAGGGTGATGCGCGACATGCCATCGGAGTTGGTGGCGATATTGCCAATATGCTGTTGCTGATAATTATAAAAATCGACCATGGCAGCGCCTTCCGGAGCGGTGGTCAACAGATTGGTGACAGCCACCGTAAACTTTTTGTTGTCGGAGCTTTTGGCAATGATGCCCAGGTTGCCCGACAGCAGGTTGCGCCGCGGGAAGCGCTCGGGCACGTAATAGGAATCGGTGCAGGGATCGTCGCGCTGCGACCATTTGTAATTTTCAGGAAATTCGTAATAGTAGCTGTCGCCGCCATCCCACCAGGCTGCTTCATCATCCGCGTAAAGCGGCAGGTTCACAAACTTTTTCAAAGCATTTTCGTCATCGGCGCCGCAATTGAACATAACGTATTCTTTGCGAAAGGAAATTTTTATATTATAAACGGCTCCCGGATCGCGGTTGATCATGTTGGTAAGATCAATGGAAAATGCATTCCATTGCTGCAGGTCGATCTCCGGGTTTTTGTCGAGGCGCACCATTTTCCGATACACCGGACGGCTCACCTCACGCAGGTTATAGGCAGTATTGTAGCCGTCGTGTTGAAAAAACTGCATCACGTTATCCGAATAGATTTTATAAACGGTGACGTCGACCGCGCGCAGGCTCACGCTGCGGAACGAAAGCATCAGGTTGCGGCTGTCGGGCATGATGTTGCCTTTGCCGGCTATCTCCACCTGCGGCTTGAGCGCCGAAAGTGCTACCACCAATTCCTGACGGCTGTCCAGGGCATTGCCCGAAGCATTGCGCAAAGCAGCATCCAGCACCAGTGAGGCTTCGCCATTGATACGCTGTTGCGGATATACCAACAGGTCGGAACCCTGACGCTGTATGCGCAGGTTTTTATCATGTTGTTTTATTTGCACCAGCCCGGTGAGATTTTGTAGAGGGTCGATGGGATCGGAAAATGTAAGCCTGATAAATTGATCGTTGTCGGCTTGATTAACAGCGACATTGAGCAAAGTAAACTCGTTAACCGACGGGATGTGAATATCCAGACTGCCCTGTTTGGCTAAATCTATCTCTTCACCATTCCATTGCAGTTGAATGCTGTATGCCTTGTCGCGCCGCACGATGTTGCGGATGGCGTAATTAAAATGACGCGGGTTTTCGGAGATAACCTCCAGCTTTATGTCGTCCGCAGGCGAGGAGAGCGTGATTATTTTCTGCGCATCCTCAAGGCGCATATCGTCGGCAGTAATCATCACCCCTTCGTAATCTTTCAGCTTTTCCTTATTGCTTCCCGATTCCATAAGTCGTCCGGGAAAAACGGTGAAATCCTGCGCGATCACCATAAAATTAAAAACAAAATCAGCCGGTACGCCAATGGTATCGAGCACCCTGTCGAGCTTGAACAGTCCCGTATAGTGCTGGCCGTGCTTGAGCAGGCCAACGGGGCGATACTCGATGGTGAAAGCATCGGTGAGGTAAGCATGGCCGGAGAGAGGCGGCTCAAACCGCAGGGTTTTTTCGGGCAGGCGCGTGCCGGGTTCGTAGGTGGTAACAGCTTTGCTAAGTTTGATAACCACGGGCGCGTGGGCCGAAATAACGCCCGAAGTGTAGCTGCTGATGTAGCCGGTAAATTGTTGCGGGTCGCTCGGTGTGTAATCTTCGCTGGTGCGCGTGCATGCTGCTGCCAGCAACACAACCATTACTAAAGTACTGATGTAGGTTATCTTTTTCATCCCGTTAAAAATATTAGGTTTGCGTTGTTTGTTTCCATTACTGCTTTGCCTGTCTTTCAGAATTTACAAGCTAAATGAGGTCACTAAAGTAAGACTTTCCACACATGGAGAAGAAAAAAATTCAAAAATTTAATGTTCGGGTTTATGGATTGGCGCTGTCGGCGGATAGGCATGTGCTGCTCACCGACGAGTTTCGGTTGGGGATGCTGATGACCAAATTTCCGGGCGGTGGCCTGGAACCCGGCGAAGGCACCCTGGATTGCCTGCGGCGCGAATGCCGCGAAGAGCTTGGCAGCGAAATAGAAATCATCCGACATTATTACACCACCGACTTTTTCCAGATTACGCGACTGGTCGATCCGCCGCAGCAGCTTATCAGCATCTATTATCTCATCAATATTATCGACAAAAGTGCTTTTAAAACGACAAACCGCCGGTTCGATTTTCTTCCGCTGGACGGCGCGCAGACTTTCCGGTGGGTGCCGCTCGAAAAGTTATCTATTGATGAACTTACCTTTCCTATCGATAAAAAAGTGGGCGCGATGCTGAAGGCAGATTTTTTTTGACGTTTCGTGTTTTGACGTTTCGAGATCCTGCGAAGATTCAAATGACGTTTTCGTTTTTGACGTTTCGAGGTCCTGCAGACGCTCGAAAGTCGGAAGCTACATGATGACTTTTCCAGGAGGAAGCTATAAATTTTGGTTTTAATATTTGGAATTTGAGCTTTGGTTTTTTGGAATTTGGGATTTGGAATTTGGGATTTGGAATTTGGGATTTTCTATCTCACATCTTCATCACCACTCCGGTTTTCTTTTTGCCATCAATTTTAATTACCACCGGCTTTTGGAAGCGGATATGCCGGATAAATTCGTCTTCATAAAAGGCTTTTTGCTTGTGCAAATATTCAAGATCTAAAAAGCCTTCGTTTACAAAGGTGTTGATGGTAAAATAACCCACACGGAAGGAGGTGAGATTTTGGAAAAAATGCGTTCCCTGACTGGGGTCGATGCGGTAGTTTTTGAGGCCGGATTCGACGATGAGGCGTGCGGCGGAGATCTGTGGCCATTTTACCGGAATGCCCAGCCACGGATCGCTGGAGCCCCAGCGTCCGGGGCCTACCAGGATGTAGTTTTGGTCTTCGGCCAGAAACTTCTGATTGATTTGTTCCACCGATTCGGCAATTTCGTGTGTGCGCGCCGGGTCGAAACTTTCGGGTTTTACATACACAAAATCGTGAATGTTTTTAATAATGCCATTGCCCAAAGCATTGGTAGAGGTGATGATGGTGTCTTCTTCAGGAATTTCTGTGAGGCGCTCTTCGATCGACTCGTTGCTGTCGACGATAGGACGTATCTGCAAAAGATTAAAAATTACCGGATGATCTTTGGGAACGTTAAGGTCCACAGCAAATTCGATCTCTATGCCGCGGTTCATCTCACGGTGTCCTATTTCGAGCACTGTCTTCAGGATGTCGGCCAACGGAAACATGCCATGCTTTAGAATGTGGGCAAAGGTGATGATTTTCTGACCTGTATAGTTCACACCATCGCGGATCATATGATTTTGATAGTCGTAGGTAGAAGCCACCAGCCTGAGCGATTTGTCGGCCTCGGCATCTTTTACCGGAAGTTGCAGCAGATTGATGCTGTCGTCGGTGCTAATTTTAAAACTTTTGCTGTTCATATCCAGCGCATAAAAGGTGCGTTGCGTTTCGCTGATGGCCATGTCGGTGGTGGAGAGCTGCAGGAGTTTTTTGGGATACACTGGCGAGAAGCGCAGCGTATTTCCTCCGTCGACAATGTATTTGCCCAACCCGAAAGCTACGTTGGCGACGCCTTCGTTGGGCAGCTCGGGAGCGATGGGGTAGAAGTTGACCGACCGCGCCACGCCCGAAATGGTAGGATAAAACCTGTCTCCGTATTGCGATCCGCAGACCTCCTGCAGCACGATGCCCATTTTTTCCTCGTCGATTACGTTGAGGGTGGCCGACATATAGGCACGGCTGTCTTTGTAATACGCCGAAGCATAAACGCTTTTGATAGCCAGGCTAAGGTTTTCGACCATCAGCCGTTCGTCGTCGGCTACGTTGGGAATCATGTAGGTGGCGTATATTCCGGCAAAGGGCTGATAGTGCGAATCTTCGAGCAAGCTCGAGGAGCGGATGGCGATGGGATTGTGCGTGATAGAGATAAATGCATATAAATTTTCGTGTATCCTGAAAGGCAGCCGTGCCTCGGTGAAAGCATGCAGGATTTGCTCGTCGCTGCAGCCCGACACAGCGATGTCGTAGAGGCGGTTTTCTTCCATAAATTCGTCAAAGATGTCGGTGCCCAACACCACTGTGCGCGGTATGTTGATGATGATGCCGGGGAAGCGGTCGATGAGATGGTTTCGTTTTATCATCGAATCCAAAAAGGCCAGCCCGCGCGCCTTGCCGCCCAGCGAGCCTTCGCCGATGCGCGTAAAGGTGAGGTACTCGTCGAATTGTTCGGGACGAAATTCGGCAATCACGCCGCGTCCTTTGTACATCCTGAACTTGGCGATGGCCTCGTAGAGGAAGCGGCGTGTTTCGTTGAGGCTATCAAAATCTTCGGGGTGTATCTCTTTGAAAAGATCGGCCAGCGGAAACAGTGCCCTGGCGCGCAGCCACTTGGAGATGTGATTGCGGCTGATGTGGTACAAAAACGATTCGTCGGGAATGTGATAGAGCACCTCCTGAAGGTTTTTCAGGTCGGTGGCGCGCAGCAACTCCTGCCCGGTATTGGGATCTTCAAAAACAAAATCGCCAAAAGCAAAATATTGCGTGATAAAATCGCGGAGCTGGTGACTGAGGTTTTTTGAGTTTTTATAAATAAATCCAACCTTAATTTCACGTGCTATCTCACGCACTTCCTGATCGGACGACTGCAAGAGCACCGGCATAAACTTATCGTTGTCCTTTACCATTTTACAAAAGTGCAGGCCGGCTTTTTTGTCAAGCACACCCTTGCGCTTGTAGCTCATGTCGGAGATGATGCCCAGCAGGTTGTTTTTGTATTTATGATATATTTCTTCGGCTTCTTCGTAAGTAGTAGCAAGCAATATTTTGGGGCGCCCACGCATTCGCAGCATCTTTTGGTGGTCGTTGAGTGCCTCGGTCATAAACGACTTGCTCTGTTTAAAGATGATCTTATAGATATTGGGCAGGTACGACGAATAAAACCGCACGTTATCTTCCACCAGAATAATCACCTGCACGCCCACCTGCGTGACGTCCACATCCAGATTCATCTTGTCTTCTATCAGCTTGATGATGGCCAGCAGTATGTCGGCATTGCCCAGCCAGCTAAAAACGTAGTCGAGTCTGGCGAGTTTGCCGCTGTCGAGTTTCAGCGATATTTCGCGCGAGAAGGGTGTGAGCAGCACCACGGGAATATCGTCGTATTTGTCTTTGATCTCTGTAAAGGTCTCCTCGTCGAAGGCGCTGAGCATGAAGATGATCAAATCGATCTTCTCTTCCTCCAGCATCCTAAAGGCTTCTGCGCGGTTGCCTGCCTGTATAAACTGCGGCGGATAACGCAGGTTGAGCGACACATATTCGTTGAAAATCTGTTCGTCGATGCGTCCGTCGTCTTCCAGAATAAAAGTGTCGTAATTGCTGGCAATGAGCAACACATGATAGATACGTTTGCGCATCAGGATGTTAAAAGGGGTGTCGTTAAATACGTAGTTGCGGCCGAATATTTTGGTTGGATCTTTTTGCATGTGCGTTGCTTTTAAATTGAGTGTTGCAAAAATAATATAATGCAGCATCAGAAAGCGTTGTAAATGTTGAAACAGCCTCACGGCATCATGGAAGTTGCGTTTTAGTAAAAACACATTAGTACTTTTGCACCACACTATAAAAAATCTACCCGATGGAAAACGAAATCCACCACCTTCCCACACTCATCGACCAGGTGCAGCATGCCGCCGCCTATATCATCTATTTCTACAGCGACCGCTGTGCGCCCTGCGTGACCCTGCGGCCAAAAATCCAAAAGATGACTGATGAGGAATTTCCTAAAATCACGCTATCGTTTGTCAACAGCGAGTATCACCCCGACATTGCCGCGCACTATGGCGTGTTTGCCAATCCGGCCATCATCGTTTTCTTCGAAGGCCGCGAGTATCGCCGCTACAGCAAATACATTTCGGTGGGCCAGTTGTCGGGCGAAATCGAAAGGGTTTACAGGATGCTTTTCTGAAAAGCATTAAAATTTTTGCGTCAAGCGCAAATATCAAAAAAAAATGTGCCGTGCCGATCAGGGATTGCATGTCGGAAACACCCACTCGAAATCTTCATTTGCCTTCAGGCGATACATCTTTGTGGATTGCAGTAGGGTAAGTGAAGCAATGTTTTTTGAAGGCCAGTAAACGCCTCCGCCGGCTATCTCCACAATGGCCTCTGTTTTTGATAAAACATTGGCGGGCAACGTACCAATTTCGACATCACATAGCGTTAGCACAGGCAAAAGGTTCCATCCGGCTGCGATGGGTATTGTGGCTGGCTCGGTGGGCACGCCCGTCACATCCAACGCAGCACTTTCAGAACTCTTTAAAAAATAACCCGCCGAAGGATCAATTTGTGATAACGTATTGATGCCGCCGGCAGGGTAATAAATTTCCTGCCCATCCGAAAGAAAAATGAGTTGGTTGGCCAAATCACCAAACACATCACCAACATCTAATGAAGTGGGTTGCACAGCCAATGAAAAAGTGTTCCAGCCAGCCACAAACTGAAAGGTTTGAACCGTTATCGCCTGAACTTCCAGCAGCGCCTCGCGGCTGTAAACCGTGCACCCGGCGCCGGTGAGCCTGCAACGAAACAGATTTCCACTCATCGAAATATTTGCAGTAGCTATCTCCAAAGTTTGGGTATTGGCACCCGAAAAATTTGCTGTTTCCCCGACATCAAAAAAAGTAGTGCCCTGGTCGGTGCTACGCTGCCATTGATAAACAACAGCAGAGCTGCTCCCGACAGTAAAACCGGCAGGCTCACCTTCATACACCAATTGATCGGAAGGTTGGTTAAGAATAACGATGGAGGGCTGAATAGTGCCGCCGGAATAATCCACTTCCAGCACCACCAAACCTGTGGTGGAAATTTCACAGTCGGGAAGAAACGTAAAAGCACCCTGCCCGTTTTTATAATGATACTGGATATCAAAGAGCTTTCCGGCAGCGATGTTGACGCTGGCCACACTCGCCCAGCTCACAGCCACCATGGGCTGTGGCGCCAGCAAATGATTATAAAGCAATCCGCCCAGTTGTGGGTGTACGTTGTTGAGCGCCACATATTCCACTGCAGAAGTATCGTAAGCTATAAAAAGTGTAATGGCTCCGACATCGAAAAGATTGGCAGCCTCTACACGCACAGCTACATCAGCTCCGGGGCAGGCCGTAAGCGGGGAGATGAAAACAGAGGCATCTTGTGCCCGGACAGTTTGGCCGAGAACCACAAACAACAAAGCGATGATTAAGATAGGTTTTTTCATTGTCGTCAGGTTTAGCAGGATATTATTTTAAAAAAAAAGTACCGCAAATCTAATAAAACTTACGACGAACAAAAAACAATATCACTTACTTCATCTTCGCCAATGTGTCGGCCAGCTCGCGAAACTGCGCGGCAGAGGTCATGATGGTGCCGCTGCTGTCGGCCAGAATAAAATAAGGCAGGTGACGGCTTGCGCCAAATAGCTTTGCTGCTGCCCCCGACATTCCTTCCGGCTCGTTGACATGCGTCCAACCCGTGTTTTCGATCTTCACGGCGGCCTTCCAGATTTTGGTGTCGCTGTCGAAAGAGAGGGCAAGTATGGGAATTGTTGTGTTGAGCGCTTTGAGCTGCTGGATGGCGGCGCGGCTTTCGGGCGACCAGGAAGCCCACAAAAACAGGATCACCGGCTGCCCCCAGAATGAAGAAACCGCTATGGGATTTCCATTTTCATCAGGCAAAGTGACGGTGGGTAACTTTCGGCCAGGCAGCAGCCGGTCGGCCAGTTGCTGCTCCTGCTCACGCTGCTGCATGGCGCGCTCCACCCTGCTTTTGTGATGCGTCACATGCGCATTTCCGGGATAGCGCGCACCGGTGCTGTCGGCGATGAGTCGGTAGAGTTCAGGAAACGAATCAACAGGAAAAAGCTGGCTCCCCGCGAAATAAGTATTCACCAGCAGCAGCGACGCCAGCGAGGAAGGATGGCGCAGGATAAGCTGCCGAACAAACTTACGGTGGGCAACAAGGGAACTGTCTACAAACCGGTCGGCAGCAGTTTTTATCGACACGAAATCTTCCTGGCTACGGCTTGCCAAAACAATGCTTCCCAGCGAGTCGAGGGTAAGCCGCAACTGCCGCGAGGCATTGGCATATTGCATCAGTAGCCGGGAATCGTCATTGCCCGATATTTTATAAAATCCATTTCTGTTGGCTGCAAACGAAAGTGAGTCGCCCTTATCCAGCAGCAGCACCATCTTTTCGTTTTCATCATCATTATGCAAAATATAAAGGCCTGTCGCAGCTGGATGAGCAACAAGCCGAAAGGTTCCGTCGGCAGCGATGCTTGCCGAATCAACACCTGTAACTTTTTCAGGAGTCAACTCGCTGAGCCGGATTTCGCCCCGGATGCCCGCCGGCAATTTCCCTGACACCACGGCAACCTCCGTGCTGTTTTGCTGCCGGCAACCATTGAATATCACAACCATCATTAGCATCATAAAAAAATAATAGACCCGTGATTGGTTGTGCAGCAATGTTAAACTTTCTAAATCTTTATTTTTAATAATACCCTCCAATTCCTTTAAGCACAAAGCAATAGTGTAGTTTCTGGCGTAAGTTTTACATTTGAACTACAACGGCTTTTGATCAGATTTTGTATATTTGCCTGATCATCTAAAAAAAAACAAATATGACAGATTATCACGAACCCGCTGGCGAACTCAGCGAAAAGACCAGAGATTACACCCGCGCCCTGCGCAGCCTCATCGAGGAAGTAGAAGCCGTGATGTGGTACCAACAACGCGTGGACGTTACCAACGACGAACAGCTCAGGAAAATCCTGGAGCACAACCGCGACGGAGAGATAGAACATGCCTGTATGGCACTCGAATATTTGCGTCGCAATATGCCCGCCTGGGATGAAGAGCTTAAAACCTATCTTTTTACCACCGGCGACATCGTGGCAATAGAAGAAGGTGCTGTTGGCGATGAGAAAGAAACGAAAGAAGGCAACGAAGATTTAGGAATAGGAAATTTAAAATAAGCAAATTATGGATATTTTAAGAAGATCACTGGCACCCATTAATGATGCCGCATGGAAAGAGATTAACGAAACGGCTGCCGACGTGATGCGCAACCTGCTCTCGGCACGTAAATTTGTAGATGTGGAGGGGCCGCACGGCTGGAACTTTTCGGCAGTATCCACCGGGCGTCTTAACCTTAAGAAATCAAAACCTGTCGACCAGGTGCGCTATGGCACCTTTGACGTAATGCCACTCACCGAATCACGCATTTCTTTTAAACTCAATCAATGGGAACTCGACAACATAAGCCGCGGCGCCAGGGATGCCGACCTCGACGCACTGGAAGCAGCCGCCCGCAAAATGGCCGAGTTTGAAGAAAACGCCATTTATCATGGTTTGCCCGAAGCAGGCATCAAGGGCTTGCTCAAATCATCCGACCATCAACCCATCTCTTTTCCTGATAACCCCGAAGGCATCCTCAACGTGGTCGCCCGCGGTATCGCCAACTTCACCAAGGCCTCCATCGAAGGCCCTTACAACCTGGTGCTGGGCATCCCAAAATGGGAAGAGCTGATGACTTACGTCAAAGGCTACCCGCTGTTTTCGCATATCGAGCGCCTGTTGGGAGGCAAGATCATCATCAGCCCCTACATCACCGAAGGAGCCATGGTTTCTACGCGTGGCGATGATTTCACCCTCACCCTTGGCCAAGACCTGTCGATAGGCTACGAATCGCACACCCAAAACGATGTACAGCTTTACCTCACCGAATCGTTCGTTTTCCGCGGCATCGAGCCTAAAGCCGTGATTGTACTGGAATAATCATATTTATTCAGGTATCTGATTTTTTAAAAAGTAAAAAACAACCCGGCGCCTCAAACGCCGGGTTGTTTTTTTTTAAAAGCTATTTTTTATTTTAATAAACGACTATTCGCTTACTGCAAAAACTCCCTTCGTGGCCGAATGTTACAAAGTACATCCCTGCCGGATACGACGACAAATCCAACTCAGCATTATTTTCGTTAATGTGTTTGTTCAAAATCTTTTCGCCGAGGTTGTTAAAGATGGTGATATCAGTTGGGAAATGATTTACAGTAATGCGAAATAGTCCGGAGGCAGGATTTGGGTAAATAACGGGCGGCGATGCAACTAAAGAGGAAGTGAATGTTTGGTTTGATTTTACATCCGTTACCACCGAAATGCCCATCGGATCGAAAGTACCCTGGTGGTAATTCGGATCATATTCTAACACCATTTCCTCAGGCTGGTTCCGTGCAGGCTGGTACCATTTAAAAATCATTTTTTCGCCGGCAACGAAACCTTCTTTCCCGCTGGTTGTCGGATCATCGGCAAATGCGATAACTGTTGAGGAGCCATCCACCAGTGTCATTCCGGCACACCTTCCTTCGGTTGTAAAAACCGCCAGAAAATCACCAGCCACAACGCCCGCAGAAGCAAGAAGTATTTCCGGAATAACGATAAGATGAGAACTGCTGGTTTTAACTGGTGCGTCCCAAATCGTACATTCGACAGCTTGGTTTGTATTAATAATTGAAGCCTCGGCATGTTTGAGGTTTTCGGGAAAAGTAACGGTGCAGGCCGCATGCGTTTTCACCAGATACGCTTTTCCTGTTTGAAGCTGTGGCAGCGTATTTATGTTCATTGCCGGCCAATAAACTCCGGTTCCTGCAATTTCTTTGACCAGTTGCAAATTATCCAATTCGGATAAAAACAGCTCCTCGGTATTGGGATTAGTATTACAAATCACCGGCAGCATCGTCCATCCGTTTGCAAGCGAACAAACAGGATTGGTTTCGTTATAACCGGCAATAGCAAGTTCAACATCCTTCGCCACTTTTAATGTGTAAGCACTGTGGTGCTCCCAGCTTATCAATGTGTTAATATTTAGAGCCGGCCAGTAAATGCCTGCAAAATTCTGCAGGAGCACCAAATCTATCCCCAAAGGAGCGAAGAGGGTTTCGATATCATTATCAAATGGAAAAACATAGCTCGAAAGTCCACTCCACCCCGCCGGGATGCTGATGGTGTGTGTAACAACAGGAGCGGCTTCCAGCTCTACTTCCATCGTCTGAATTTCGCCGCCATAGAAATAGTAATCCGTGACGATAAAAGGCTCAAAACCCGCAGCAGTAATTTGGATGGTATAGCTGTCCGGTACTATCCATTGGATAATACAAATCCCCTCCTCGCCGGTGGTGCTGATAAGCCCGGTGCCGACAATTTCGACGATGGCATCAGCAAGCGGCTCGTAAGTGCCAGCCGATTTCACTATGGCATAGAGCGTTGCGGATAATTCCTCATCGGTAACTTCTATGGTATAATCTTCGGCTTCGCCAAACGCATAAGCAGCACAGGGTTCGGCAGCAGACAGCCCGCGGTTGGTTCTTACCCTAAGCCTGTGTTCGCCCAATGGAGCATCAGCGGGGATAACAAGAGTTGTGTGATACAATACATTAGCCGAAGCCAGATTAAAATCGGTAAGTAACCGCTCGGTTTCATCAAATGCAAAATCGTCATCAAAATCTATCCACAAAGAAATATTTTGATTATTAAAAACTGACAGCATACCAACCTGATAAGCATAGCCACGGGGTAGAGGTGTGGATAAGGCAGTGAAATCGCCATAACCATTTTCACTGCAACCTGATTCGTTGCTTATGTTTCTCAATTCAAAAAAAGAGAGACCATCACCTGAGGCACAACCAAACAAATAGAGATTCTCAAAACAGTATCCGGGCGGAAGAGGTTCCATAGCAAAGTCCTGAACCGTTGATTCGCCCGACACTATGGCAACATCATCTGCACTTGCAGATTCATAACCTTCGGCACCGGCCGAAACATCATAAATCCCTGGTGGCACCGACAAGATGCTGTAGTAGCCGGATGCGTCGGTTGTTGCGGTGTGCGCAGTACCGTTAATTGTTACCACCGCACCCTGAACCGGAGAACCCGATTGCAGATTTGTGACTATTCCCTTGAGCAGGCCAGGCTGGGGCGATGCTCCGTAAACCCGGATGTTGTCGATGAGCCAGCGGTCGATGTTCCATGAATCTTCGCCAAAAGCAGTGAAGCGCAGGAAAAAAATCTCGCCATCAGCAAAGGCGGAAACGTCAAAGAATTTTGTGGTAAATGCAAATGAACCGCCAGCGTTGTTATAGGTTTCCAGCGTGATAAAATCTCCGTTTTTGTGCACTAATTGCACTTTGAGCTGCTCCAGTGTAGCAGTGCTGTAGTTGTCGTATCCGATATCGAATTTTATGTAAATGTTTTTGTAAATGGTTCCGTCGATCAGATGGCTGCGCAAGGGGACAGAATAATTGTAAAGTCGGGGAGTATAATTGAAAATGCACCCCGGCGGAGGGGCGCCCAGCGGTACGGCAATTTGCCAGTTGGTTGCTTCGGGCACCCAGTGATGGTAGTCGAATGATGCTGAATCCCAACCCTCAACAAAAGGCAAATCCATCGGCGGGATGTATTCCCAATCGATACGCGAATAGGGGTCATCTTCAAAAGCAGCGCCGGCAAAAGGGCCGGCAGCTCCATCGAAAAACACCTGGCCACTGTTGGTAGCTTTGCGTACATTGTAACTGCAAGCCGTTGTATTTTCCGGGAAAACAGCATCCTGCACAATTACATCAGCGCCGTTATTCCAGGTTATCAGCGTTCCGCCGGCCATACCATCAGCAAAAGTACATCCGGTAAAAGCCCTGGCCGGGTCAACATAGGCTCCGCTGAAGAGATGAATTCCATCGGCGCCCATGTTGCTGAAAATAGTGTGGGTAGCAGCAATAGATCCACCTGGAGAAATCTTGAAGATATAATTGCTTTTGCCAGCGCTTGTGATGGCAACTTCATTGCCCGGCTCACCCCTGAAATCGACATTTCCGGCGTAGTTTGCCTCAAAGGTTCCATCCAGCAACAGCGAAGCTCCTGGTTCCAAAACGAAATCGCCACGGTCCACCAACAGGTAGCTGAGCACCGTGAGACTGGCGCCGTTGTCCACTATCACAGCACCATCGCCGGGTTTGTTGATGGTGAGTTTATAGAAGGTTTCATTCTCGTCAAAAAGCTGGTTTATTGCTCCATCCAGCACCACCTCACCTGATAGTTCTTTGAAGTGCGCCGGGGTTTCATCGTTCACAAACAAACCGGCGATATACATTTTTGGCGGTGCCTCGAAGCGTCCGCCGGTCAGGCGAAAATCACCGTTGAGGTTGAGTGTGCCGAAAGCGGAGAGGGTTTTAAGCTGTGCTTTCTTTTTGCTGATCTTGTCCACTTGAAGGTTGAAAAGGTTGCTTCCCGTTGCTACGGAAAGTGATGCATCTTCTGTGTAGCCATAAAACAGTATGGTTCCGCCTGCAGGGTTAAAATCAGTCCGGTCGATGGTAAGGTCGCCGAATATCCTTATGGTACCGCCCGTGATATTTTCCGTAAGGGAATAGGTTGCTGAATGGTGAATCTTCAGGCCGTGGGTCTTGAAGTCGAGCACCCCATCGCTCATGGTGAATGAAGCAGCATGAGAAAAGGGCCAGAAGCTGTCGCCATAGCCGCCAATTAAATTCATTTCTCCTCCCGAAATCTGGAGGTTACCATTGAGATCGAGAAAACTTCCCGGGTCTTGCCGCACGTCCAGCCGGCCGGAAGTAACGATGACGGTTCCATAAATTCCCGGGTCTGTTAAATCCCATAAATAGACTTCTCCTCCATTCACACGGATGGTTCCCTGCACCCAGTCGTATTGTTGAACATTGGTTTGGTTTGCCGGGAAACGCAACTCCCCGCCGGTTTTATTCAACTCCAGCCGCCAAAAATTCACACCGTTTACTGATTGCGTTGCTCCGCCCTCGAATACCACTTTTGCATTGCCATGATTGAAGCCTGCGTTTTGAGTGAAATCACCGCGAAGGTAAATGTCGTGGCCGTTGGTTTTTAAGGTTCCGCCCTCAACCGACAGATCACCTCTGATCTCAATGTCGGACGATAATCCCAGCCAGTCGTCTACATCTATTACTACATCGTTGAAATAACTTCCCGCTTCGCTGTTAATATTAATACCTCCTGAACCGGTTCTGTCGAAGATGGCAGCTCCCTGGGTAAAAGCAAAGCTGCTGCCGGCGGCGGGCAGGAAAGGGCCTTCGAAAATCGTATTATACATAGCCCACTGGATAAAGGAAGCCCCATTGTCGATAATAAATTGTCCTTTTATCTTCAGTGGCTTGATGCCCGGGCAGTTGTCGTAAGCCGCCCAGGCACCGCCCGTTTTGCTGATGCGTAAATTACGAAATGCCGCATTTTCCGATTTTACATAAATAATCGAATTGCCGGTTCCTGTAAATTCCACCGTCCCGTTTAAAGGCTGAACATTGCACCCTTCTGAAAAAGTCCAGTTGCCGTAAACCCGCATCTTTGCGCCAGCCGAAATTTCCAGATAGGCGTGTCGCGCCATTACCACATTTCCGGTACAAATAATCCGTGAGGCGGTATTAAGAACGTACAGGCTACCATCATTGAGCAGATTACCATCTATTTGCAGATCGTAATTGTAAACTGCAAGATTGGCCCCCTTAAGCAGATGCATGCCAGCGCAATACGCATGGTTAGACGAAATAACTGGTTGGTTTGCTTTGGGAGGAATAGCCACTTTGCTTGTGGCCAAAGGAACCATGCCACTGAGCCAGTTGTCAGGATTGTGCCAGTTGCGGTCTTCGGCGCCTGTCCAGATGTAAGCATCATCAATCATCAGGGATATTGTTCCGCTTCCCCTTTGCTTGGCAAACATCACAAAACCATAATCGTCTTCCTGGGTAATGGTAGCAATGAATGCGTCTTCAACGCTTCCGAAATTGTCTGAGAGATAATCAGCCTGGTGAATGGTTTTGATGTAGCTGCCATCGTTTGAATTAAAAAAAGCAATATCCACATCCACCTCTCCCACTGTTCGTTTTGCTTTGAAATAATAGTCGCCGGGTGTGAGGTGGATGTCGTACATTTTAAAAATCATATTGTCGTGCCAATCGATATTATGACTGGCTCCGGGCGTTAGCGAAAGATTATCATTGCCACCCTCATATTGAATGCTATTGTGCGCTTTTACTCCCAGCGGCACCAGCTTAAGCCCGCGGGTAGTAAGCGGCAGGTGGTTACCATCCATCACCATAAAATTATTTTCTGCGGCATTCATAGTCATTAGCAGCGGAGCCTGATTGAACTGATCATTGCTGAACAACTGGATTTGGTAGTTGCTTCCATATTCCTGGGTATGATTTCCGATCACAGCCCACGAAGGCTGCCCATGCTCCTGGTAAAAATACTTTGTCAAATTTTCAGCTTCATAGATATGGCCACTCACCATGGTGGGGATGGCTCCGTGGTTGTTGATGATGAAGTTGGCGCGCGAACCGTCGGCGCCGGCAATATAGGGTTCCATGTCAGGTGTATGAAGGTTAGCCAACACGCGACAAGAAGCAGAAGAAGTGCCGGCAGGGATAAGCCAGTCGTAGCAACCGTCATTTTCGGTTTCGGTAACAATCGGGCTAAAGTTGTAACCTCCGTCCGTCGAATAAAGCAACTCGACCCAACTGCCTGCAACAGCATCAGATGCCCATTTTATTTCAGCGTAATTTTCCTCACTGAATACTTCACCGTTGCCATCACGGTTGTAGCGTGGGTCACCTACCGGACTTATAATTTCAATAGCCGCACCTTTTTGCCCGCCAGGTGAAACCCTGGTTACCATATCTAACTCCCAACGACTTACATACACAACCATCTCTGGTGGAGGATCGTGCGTGTAGTGGGTGATGGCCATTTCGGTAGCCGAATTGTAACCAACACAAGTGGTCGAATGGTTAGGAATGCTTGCCAGCAAAGGTTTTCCATCATCGATGTGTTCCTTTAGCCTGGTCCAGAGAAAAGTATATCTGTTGTCGATATCAAAATCATAACCTATCAGGCTGTTGGCTACATGACGCATACCGTTGTCTATCATGTAGCCCTGAGTTTTTCCGGTAAGGGTATCTGTTGCCATGGCAAGAGCCAGAGATAGCTGGAGGTTTGCAACATTATAATCCGTCTCTGCTTCAGGCGCATCCCACCGCTGAAAGTGGCTTAGAACAAAATAGGGATACTTAAACGATACATGCAAAGACCTGTAATCGTACCAGGCAAAGAGCATGGCCGCGGCCGTAGGACTACAGCCATAGCTCCAATCATAATAGGGCATGCATTCGTGGAATGGAATAAATTTATCCGCTTCGGCCAGCGCCAGGTATCCGTTTAAGTATTTATCCCATTGATGCTTGTAATTGCCCGTTTCGCAAAAGTATTCCGCGCTTGCCTTTTTGTCAGCAAAAGCTGGTTTATCCAGGATTCCTCCCGTTGGCGACGTACATACGTACATTTGCTTGTCGCCCAAAAAGCGTTCATGCCAGGTGTCAAAGTGATTCAGATAATAAATTTTCCCTGATCCTGCTTCTTCATTACCAAATGCTTCTGAGGATAATTTTTTTAATCTTTCCGCTAACGCATATTCAGCCGAAAGGCAACGCGAATATTCCAAAAGCACGGGCATGTTGCTGCGCGCGCCAATCAGTATCCTACCAAACGCCTCTTGGCCCCATTGCCGGTATTTATCACCTTGTGAGGCGTAGGTGTCAATTGTTTCGGCCAATACTTCCCTTTCGGGAAATGGCTTCCCGATGGAATAATTAAACCGCCAGGCTATAAGCTCATCGTCGAACCCATAATAGGGAATGGGTTCGGCGGGGTAAACATCACCCCAGAGTGCCTGCGCATTGCGGTCGGCAATTTCACGAATTTTCTTAAACGGGATTTGTTCCCACTCCTGCGCTGCGCTGTATAGTGGCAGCAACATTAAGCATAATAAAATGCGTACTAAAGTTTTCATCGTAATTCTCCTTTCATTATATTTATGTGGATGTGTAAATTAAATAGGTTACAGTGATGGCTGTGCAAAACCAACTGATCAGGGTGAAGATAAAATCAATCGTTTTGGCTATTTCCCCCGTCCGGTTGCGAATGAACATAATGAGCAACAACGCGCCCACCCCGGCAATCCAGACAAAACCGGCCTGATGGTTAGCGGCGAGGATAAAAATCAGAAGCAAGCCTGCCACACATGAAATATTGGTGCGTTGATTTTGCATCCAACAAAACTATGGCTGCACGCATCCATTGGCATGGAAAATTACGATTTAAATTGGGAGATTAACGACAAAAATATGGCTGGACCATCTTTTACACCGAATTGTCATTTTTATCCAGATACTCCAGCGGCGAAAGCCCAAAGTGACGTTTGAAGAGTTTTGAGAAATAACCAGGGTCGGAAAAGCCAAATTCATAGGCAGTTTCAGAAACATTACCTTTCCTGGATTTTAGATAAGTAGCGGCAAGATGTAATTTGATAAGAGAGATAAAATTGGTGGGCGTAGTTTGAAGCTCCTCCTGCGTGATACGCTGCAGTTTGCGAATGGAAACACCAAGTTCGCTGGCGAGGTTTTCGGTGTGGATATTTTCACCGGAATTTTCAGTAATGTAATCCGTTGCCTTTTTCAGGATTATTTCATTTGCTGAGAGGTCAGGAGATATTGCCTGCAGTGGCTGCTTTTCGAGGATGACAATTTTGGGTGCAGGAATATCTTCATGGGCGGGCAATCGCATAACTTTCCGCATCCTTAGCGCCAGCGCTATGATGACCAGCAAAGTGATTCCCAAAGCTGAAACATACACCGAAAACCATCTGCGCATTTTCGCTCCGCTCATTTTGTCCCACCAACCCGGGGCGCCGGTGAGCTGCACCTCGCGCCAGGTTTCGGGATACCCAAAGTCGCTGATTCCAATCCAGTTGAACGCCCAGTAACGGAGCGATTTTTCATCATAAGTCTCTGCGTCTGCTAACGAATAGTCGATGTCGTTGCAACAAATATCCATATTCATTTTTAATCCCTGAAAGGGCTTCAGGCCGATAGCCGAAAAAGGAATGGCTATTTCTGCCACAAAAAAATCATCGTCAACGGTATCATTCAGCGTTCCGGAGTAATTTACTGCAAATTCGTAATAGATATTTTGTCCGGTGGATTTGGGTACCAAAAGGGTGTCACGCTCCAACAATTCCTGGTCGCCTCTGAAGACAAGGCTGTTGCCGGTAACATCAAACAAAAACTGGTAATCGTTGATGTCCATCACCGAATCGCTGTCGGCACGGGCATCGATATATATTTCTACCCCATCGTTCATGTGGATGTGGGGCGTTTTGCCCAAAGGGTCAATCTCCGAAAACAAATGCCCGTCGAGCACCCGGAAGGCAAAATACAGGCAATCCATATTCCAGCAAATCCACACTTCCACTTCATTGCGCGATAGCGGCATCCAAGTCTTGGAGTAATCGTACGAATCGTCGAAAAACGCCATCATGTTTCTTCCGGGCGCAGACTGCAAATGACCTAAAGTATCCGCAAAAACCGTTTTGTAATAGTGCTTCCACTCGTCAAACTGCCCATCCACTAATATTTCTGAACTACAATATGGCACACCGGCAACCTGGCCTTTGGCAGCCACGGCTGTGCAGGCGATCAGTGCAATCA
>JAAYIU010000054.1 GCA_012523265.1 Bacteroidales bacterium
TATATTCCTAAAACCGAACTCAGCGTTCCCGTTACCGGCATTTTTTATTCTACCCAGCAACCCTCCGCCGACATTACCACCCATATCAAAATTGTGATGAAGCGCGAGGTGGAGAGCCTCAAGCTCCAGAGCTACGGGGTGGATCCGGAAGTGCTGCGGGGCATACAATCGAGCATTGTGCTGAGCACCATCAAAATCGACGAAAGTGGTGCGGAAGAGAAAAGCTCTATGGAAATAAGCCTGGGGCTTAGCATCTTTGCCGCGCTGCTCATCTATCTTTTCATTTTCATTTTTGGCTCCCAGGTGATGCGCGGCGTTATCGAAGAAAAAACCAACCGCATCATCGAGGTCATCATTTCATCGGTAAAGCCTTTTGAGCTGATGATGGGAAAAATTGTGGGCGTGGCATTGGTGGGGCTTACACAGTTTATGCTTTGGATAGTGCTCACTCTTTTCATCATCGGAATTTTTATGGCCTCGATGGGCAGTGAGATGGCTGCCGGCACACAGCAGATGATGACCACGCAGGGCAAAGTGCTTTCGCAGGAGCAGCTTTCGCAAATGGCGCAGCAGGATCAGGACAGCGGCATGGCTGCCGAAATCATCGAAGGCTTTCAAAGCATCGACGCCGGTGTGATGCTCGGCTCGTTTTTGTTTTATTTCCTCTTTGGATACCTGCTTTACGGCGCTCTCTTTGCCGCCATCGGCTCTGCCGTTGATAACGAAACCGACACGCAGCAGTTTATGCTTCCCATCACCGCACCGCTCATCCTCTCGATGGTGATGCTTGGCTTTATTGTGGGCAATCCCAACGGGCCGGTGGCGTTTTGGCTTTCGGTCATTCCGTTTACATCGCCCGTAATCATGATGGCGCGCATTCCGTTTGGTGTGCCGGTGTGGCAGGTGTGGCTGTCGATGGGCGTATTGGTGTTGGGGTTTCTGGCAACTACCTGGCTGGCGGCCAAGATTTACCGCACCGGCATCCTAATGTATGGAAAGCGTATCAGCTACCGCGAACTTTGGAAATGGATAAAATACCAGGATTAAAAAAAATAAAAACATGGATTACATAAAAGTTGATTTTGAAATAAAAGGCGATGATGCCGCCGCCACCTCCGAGATGCTCGTTGCCTGGCTTGGCGAGTTGCCGTTTGAGAGTTTTGAAGAGACCGACGAAGGCATCGCCGGCTATGTGCCACAAAAGCTGTTCGATCACGAGCAACTTACAGCGACCTTGCTGGAGTCAGGGTTTACAGAAAGTATTTCATTTAAAACAAGTCTGATCCCCGACCAGAATTGGAATGCGGTGTGGGAAAGCAATTTCGAGCCGGTGATGATTGCCGGCAGATGCTACGTGCGGGCGCCTTTTCATCCCGCCAGGGCCGGCGCTGAATATGAGATGGTGATAGAACCCAAGATGTCGTTTGGCACCGCCCACCACGAAACCACCGCCATGATGCTGGAGTATGTGCTGGAAACCAGCTGGCACGACAAGCACTTTCTCGACATGGGCTGCGGCACCGGCGCGCTGGCCATTCTGGCTTCGATGCGGGGAGCCGCTTCAGGCGTTGCAATAGATAATGATGAATGGGCTTTTGAAAACACCATAGAAAATCTCACACGCAACAGCGTTACCAACATTGCGGTACGAATGGGTGGTAAAGAAGAAATCGGTGATGAGCAATTCGACATCATTCTGGCCAACATCAACCGCAACATTCTGCTCGACCAAATGGAAACTTACAACAAGGCGCTGCACCCGGGCGGGTTGCGCTTTATGAGTGGTTTTTATAATGAAGATGTCGAGGCCATCACTAAGGCAGCTGCAAAATACGGCATCAAGCTGCAACACCAGCGCGAGCAAAACCGGTGGGTGGCTGTGAAAATGGTAAAAGAATAATAATTGATAATTGTGTTGATTTTTTTGATCGGATGAAGTATTTCAAAATATTCCCTGTGTTGCTGCTGCTGCTTGTTTCCGGAACGCTTCCGGGGCAAGCGCTGCGCTCGTTCACTGCCGACTCGGTGGTGTATGTGCAGGAGATGCGTACTTTTTTTGATCAAATTATTAATAAAGAAAATAAAACAGAAGCGCTGGCAACGCTCGGAACTTTTGGCGCGCTGTGGCAAAACGAATCTTTTGACGCCAA
>JAAYIU010000363.1 GCA_012523265.1 Bacteroidales bacterium
AAACCCGTGGACACTGTCATTTCGACCAAAACACGCAGCGAAGCGAAGTGTTGCCGGGAGAAATCTATTCTCCAATGTCATTATCTCATTATGTCCAAAATTTTTGGGTGAAGTCTCAGAATGACAAAGGTTTTCATGGGTTTGTGAAGGTGATGGGGTGGGTGACGGCGAAGCCGTCACCCACCCCATCACCTAAGAACCTAAACCTTTGTCATTCTGCACCAAACGTAGTGGAGTGACGAATTTAAAACCAATATTATTAATTTAATCGGACAGTAGTGGTTTAAAAATAAGGTTTTTATTTCTCCAGAGCAGCCAGTGGGTCGATCCTCCCATTCTACTGGAGGTGTCGCGGTATGAAGTCTTTTTATCCATAACGCGCATAAAACGTGCTGATAAAATGCCAAAAAAAATCCATCCCCTTTTTGGAGGATGGATTTTATATTTTAACGAAGTTGATCGTTGGTCTTAGTCCTGGATCTTCACGTCAAAAGTGATGGTAGAGGCATTGTATGGATTGTGCACTACGTTGGTAGCGGTAACTTTTATGATACCATATTTACCACCTTCGGTCATAAATCCGATGTAGTCGCCATCGTTCAATCCGCGCAGGCGGGTTATCATGCCTATATCGCCAACGGTTTCTTGTATGGCTTCATAGTTCAGGTTATCCCAATCGACGGTAGTGAGCTTTTTAAAGTACGTCTGGTTTTTGTTGTCTTTGTTGTATGCGTAATTGAAGCCAGGCATTTCGTTCCACATCTGCACCAGATTTGATTCGTTTGGCGATTGGAATGACATCTCGGCATTTGTAAGCGTACCTTTAAAAACGGAGTGGTGCGTAAATACCAAATCTATTTTTGCGGCATTATCATCTTCGGCAGCCTGATTGAGGGTAAAACGCTCGTTGGCGGAGGCTGAGTAAAAACTCAGGTTGGTGTAGGCGGAGGTAGCGCCATCGGCTTGTGCCTGAAGTGTGAAGCCTTGGTGGGTGCTCATGCTGGTTGGCGGTGGAATGATTTTGAAGTAACGATCTTCGATGGTGCTCAGGAAATTGGTAGCTGCAAATACAGTGAATTTACCAGTAGTGCCTACCGGTAAAACGGAAGGGACAACAATCCCAAATTGGTAGCTAAAGGTGCGGTTGCCGGCAGCTAATGTAGAGTCAAGCAATATTTGCTGCATTCCGCCAATGTCACCCGTAAATTTTACACTTATCAGATCGTCGTCAGCCGAAATATTTATTTGGTAATTCACAGTATCACCAGCATAAAGGTAAGCTGTGTCCTGGACAGGGGTAATGGTAATGGTGGGTTCGAGGTGTACAACGGGATCGTCGTCATCGTTGCATGACACTAAAAATGCACTGCCCGCTATGAGCAATGCCAACGCATAGAAAATTCTTCTTTTAAACATAGTCAATCGTTTTAGTTACTTTTTAAAAATTATGTTTGTTAATTAATACACAAGAAACGGAATGTTTGGCGGGTTGTTTGAATTGATTTGTTAAAAAATGTTGCGAACGACAATTATAGTCTGCCCTTCAGGGAGTTTCGAAATGATTTGTCAGGTTCTGTGTTCTTACCACGGTGAATTTACAGCATGCTCTGGTCAACCTGCTTTGAGATCCAACTTCCGCATTTCCAATCTTTTTTTAATTTCATAGGTCTCAAATCCAAATTTTGCCCATGTCTTTTTACCAATCTCGTTGTTGGAAAGTACGGATAGTTCGACGTGTTTTATGCCCTTACTTTCAAACCATTTTTTAAGTGCTGTCAAAAATTCCCTGGCTATGCCGAGTTTTCGAAACTCCTCTTCTACAAACACATCGTTAATATATCCATATTCAGCAATCTTGAATATTGGTGACCTCGCTTGAATTTCTCCTGCTGCATACCCAACCAATTCTCCGTTAATTTCTGCAACCAAAAGAAGTTTGTCCGCTGAATGCACACATCCCTCCAAAAATTTCCGATACACTTTTTCTACAGCTTCGATGGGAGTGAAATATGGATCAAGATCGGAATGTTGTTTTAATAAAATGAGGCCATACTTCGTCACTTTTTCTATGTCTTGCAGTTTTGCTTTTCTTAGTTCCATATCGATTTGATTAGTCTAATAAATTTATTTTCAAATATCGTTTTCAGCTACCCGAAGGTGGCGGTCACTTTGCTGCAAACTTAAGTAATAAATACTAAACGTTTACTTTAATCCGCTGGTTGGCGTTAGGGTTTGCTGCCGATCATGGAAATGTTGACGATATTTTGATTTTTGATTATTTGATTAATTGACTGAAATTTGCGGGGAGACGATTTTTCCGCGCCATCTCTATTTTTTATAGTTTTGAAGCTTTGTTACAATAGCATTTTAATAAAAAAACAGGAGATATGAAAACAAGATTTTTAATGCTGCTGTTGCTCGTGGCGGCTTCACAGGCCTGGCCGCAGGTGGCGGTTAATTTTCAAACGACTTTTATCGGCAACACCATGCGGGTGGATTATTTCCACACTGGCACGGCCAGCGAGGAGCACTTCTCAGTGGATCGTATCCTGAACGACGGCGCGTGGGCCGGCAGCCAGGCGGTGCTTTTGGATACGCTGAACCGGGGGTTGTATTTTTACGAAGTCACCGATGCCGCCACAGGAGCATTGCTTTACAGTCGCGGCTTTGCAAGCATCTTTGGCGAATGGCAGAGTATTGCGGAAGCAAAAACAAAATGGGGCACTTTTCATGAGTCGGTGCGGTTTCCGTGGCCGCAGCAGCCGGTGGTGCTCACCATCTCAAAGCGCGATGCCGCCAACAAGTTTGTGCCGTTGTGGCACACCACCATCGATCCGGCGGCGCGCAACGTAAATCCCGCCCCGATGCAATCTGTTTTTAATACAAAAACCTTGATCGAAAACGGCGATCCGGCCACGCATGTCGATCTGGTGATTCTTGGCGACGGCTACACTGCCGCTGAGATGGAGAAATTCGGCGGCGACGCCCGGCGGCTCATCCAGGCACTTTTTGAGGTAGAGCCTTATAAATCGCGCAAAGCGGATTTTAATGTGCGCCTCGTCGAAACACCTTCGGCAGTGAGTGGCGTCAACAAGCCACATCCCGGCATTTTCCGGCGCACGCCATTGTCGGTTTCCTACAGCGCCTTCGATTCGGAGCGTTATGCCCTGGCCACCGACAACCGCACCATCCGCGACGCTGCCGCCAGCGTGCCTTACGACGCCATGTTTATCCTCATCAACGAACAGACCTACGGCGGCGGCGGGATTTTTAATCTCTACTCCACCGTGGCCGTCGACAACAAGTTTTCTGATTACATCTTCGTGCATGAGTTTGGGCATTCCTTTGCCGGGCTGGCCGACGAATATTACACCGCCGACGTAAGTTACGAACTGCCCGAAATTACCGTGGAACCGTGGGAGCCTAACGTTACGGCATTGCTTGATCCGGCTGGTTTGAAATGGAGAGCCCTTGCCGATCCGCAAACGCCCATCCCCACGCCATGGGACAAGGAGGCTTTTGATGCTTTCAGCAATGAAATACAAAAGGAACGCCGCGAGCTGCGCGCTGCCAAAGTGCCCGAAGCCCACCTGGAGGCGCTCTTTGCCCGCAAAAGGCAGACGATGCTCGAGATGATCGACGGGATGGAATATAAAAATACTACCGGCGCTTTTGAGGGCGCCAACTACATGCAGCACGGCATGTATCGCTCGGCCATCGATTGCATCATGTTTACGCGCAATAAGCAGGAGTTTTGCCCCGCCTGCCGTCGCGCCATCTCGCAGGTGATCGATCAATACAGCAAATAAATCTCTAATGAAACCATCCATTAGTTCAGCTACCTGTCGATTTTCCGGCACATTTTTGTTGTGGTTTTTTTTCGCAATCCTCTTTTTGGAGCAGGGATCGACTTCTGCAGCAGCACAAAACAATGTGCAAGGTCAGAACGAAAAGGGACAAACCTCGGCTGGAATAAAGCCGGCGTTTCTGGATGATTTTATTAATAACTCCTGCCTGCAACATGCTTCGGTGGGTATGTTGGTGATGGATGCCGTAAGTGGCGAGGTGGTGTTGGAGCATCAGCCTGATCTTACGCTGGTGCCGGCCTCGCTGCAAAAGCTGCTTACTTCAGCGGCTGCGCTCGAAACATTTGGCGAAAGCCATATTTTTGAAACGCAATTGCTTTACCGCGGCACGATCGATTCGGCGGGTACGCTGCATGGCGATGTGATTTTGCGCGGCGGCGGCGATCCCACCTTTTACTCCCCGCGATTTGCTGACCATTATGGCGAGGCGATGCGTGGCTGCGCAATGACTCTGCAGCAAGCAGGAGTTCGGCGAGTAGTCGGCGACATCATAGCTGATGCTTCTTTATTCGGGCCACCGCAGCTTGCCGGCTCCTGGATTTGGGAAGACATCGGCAACTACTACGGAGCTGCTCCCTGCGCCCTCAACTATCTCGACAACAGCTTTGAAATCACGTTTGCTACCGGGGCGCCGGGTACAACTGCAAAAATTATCGAGATAGCGCCGGAACTCCCGGATATTACTTTTCGCAATAGCGTAATGGCGGGCGGTACCAGTGATGAAGCCTATATCTACGGAAGTTATCTTACCAACATTCGTGAGATTCGCGGCACGCTGCCCCCTTACCGTAAAGCTTTCGTCATCCGTGGCGCTTTGCCCGACCCGGCATTGGCAGCAGCCACCGATCTGAAACAAATAATTTCTCGGGCTGGAATAATTTTTAATGGTGCTACACGAACGGTTTATGAAACATCCCAACCAAAGGATGAGCAGTTGTTGCTTATCATCGGGTCGCCGCCGTTGATAGAAATTATCCATGAGCTTAACCAGCAAAGTATAAATCTGTATGCCGAAACTTTGCTGCTGCATCTGGCGATTGATGCCGGCGAAAAACCCGTTATTGAAAAAGGCTGCGAGGTGCTGGCGAATTTTTGGGAAGAAAAAGGGATGGATACCGACGGATTGTTTATGGAAGATGGCAGCGGGCTTTCGCGTGCCAACGGCATCACTGAGCGTCAGCTTGCGTTTGTCTTGCAGGAAGCCTTGAACAGCAACCAGCGCGAAGCATTCCTTACTTCTCTTCCGGTGGCAGGGCAATCCGGAACGTTGAGCAACTTTGGCAGCGGAAAACCAATTGTGGGCAGGTGGCGCGCAAAAACAGGAACCATGGAGCGCGTAACAGGCTATGCCGGTGTGCTGACCAATTCAGCCGGCCACGACAAAATTGTGGTGCTGATGGTGAATAATTTCACCTGCACCAGAATGGAAATACAGCGCGCGACAGAGCGGCTGGTGTTGGGGATTTGGGGGTATTAATAAAAGGAATGAATCAAACCAAAGCTCATCATCGGCAAAATTCCAAATTTTATAAAAATCCTGCACCCTCCATCAAAAGGTGCTAACTTTTCATCTTTGGACGATAAAGTGATCAAGGGTGAAAAATTATTTTTAAACTTTTGTCGATTGTGTTTATTTAAAAACATATATTTGCAATATCATTTTAATATCAAATATTCACTTTTAAAAATTCCTGACGATGAAAAAAGAAGAAAAAAGTTATTCGGCAATGTCCGGGTACCCTATGGCATTAGCGATTCTGTTGTTACTCGGCGTCCCTATTGTAGTGATCATCATGTTCAAAATGCCCTGGTTAATTGCTATCGATCTCTTTGCGCTTTTGCTAATTCCTGGTTTTACCATTGTTAATCCCAACGAGTCGAGGGTGCTGGTACTTTTTGGAGATTACCGTGGAACCATCAAGAAAAACGGTTTCTTTTGGGTGAACCCGTTTTTTACAAAAGACAAAATTTCGTTGCGCGCCCGCAACCTCGACAGTGAGCCTATCAAGGTAAACGACAAGCTTGGCAATCCGATCATGATTGGCATTGTGCTGGTGTGGCGGGTTGAAGATACCTACAAAGCAGCCTTTGAGGTAGATCATTACGAGCATTTTGTCGGTATTCAAACCGAGGCTGCCATTCGTAAGCTGGCGGGGCATTATCCTTACGATAATTTTGATGATGCAGAAGCCGACATCACTTTGCGTTCGGGTGGCGAAGAGGTGAATGATGCGCTCGAAAAAGAGATCACCGAGCGCCTCGCCATCGCCGGTATTCATGTGTATGAGGCGCGCATCAGCTATTTGGCGTATTCCAGCGAAATAGCCAGCGCCATGTTGCGTCGCCAGCAGGCTACCGCTATTGTGGCGGCACGCTTCAAAATTGTAGAAGGCGCCGTGAGCATGGTCGAGATGGCGCTGGATGAGCTATCCAAAAAAGCAATTGTAGAACTCGACGAAGACAAAAAGGCCGCCATGGTGAGCAACCTGATGGTGGTGCTGTGCTCCGACCGCGACGCGGCACCGGTGATCAATACCGGCACGCTGCATCATTAGAAGCGGGAGGTTAGAAGGTATGGATGGGTTTTGTTGTTAATTTTTCAAAGTTGAAATAATTGACGGCCACAAACGATGAGAATCCATTGGTGCGTAATAATTTCTTTATTAAAAACAAAATAAAAAATGGCCAAAAAGAAAACATTTGTGTTGCGAATTACACCGGAGATGTACGAACGGGTGGAGAAGTGGGCTGCCGATGAGTTTCGCAGCGCAAATGGCCAGATAGAATGGATTCTCGATCAGGCCCTGAAGAAGGCTGGGAGAGTTGCTGACACCCAGGATCCGGAGCCAGCGAAGGAGGAAGGCTAAGAGCAGTCCCGGTCGGCTGGAGTTTTATTTCAAAATTCAACATTCGATATTCGTCCTTCCCTTCTACAAACTCAACCACCACAGGACAGGCTGTTGTTTCGTAATTCGTAAATCAAAAATTCCCTTTCATTTGTAAAATGAAAAAACAAAACCACATTTTATTGAGTCACGGCAGTGGTGGCAGACTTTCGCACGAGCTTATCGAAAAGATTTTTGTGCATCACTTTGCCAATGATTTCTTGCGTGCGCAGACCGATTCGGCTACTTTCGAAACCGCTGAAGGGCAGATGGCTTTTACCACCGATTCGTACGTGGTGGACCCGATATTTTTTTCGGGTGGCAACATTGGCAAGCTGGCGGTGTGCGGCACTGTCAACGATTTGGCGGTTTCGGGAGCCGAGCCACTTTATCTGAGCTGCGGATTCATTGTTGAGGAAGGCTTGCCACTGGCCGATTTGGAGAAAATTGTAGAGTCGATGGCTGCCGAAGCGGTGGCTGCCGGTGTGTCCATCATCACTGGCGACACCAAAGTGGTAAACCGTGGCAAATGCGACAAGCTCTTTATCAATACGGCCGGAGTGGGGCGCCTATCAGCCGACCGCCGCCACATCGGTTATGGAAATACCATCGCGCCGGGCGATCAGATTATCGTCAGCGGCAGTATGGGCGACCACGGCATCGCCATCCTGGCGGCGCGCGAAGATTTGAGTTTCCGCTCACAAGCCATTTCCGACTGTGCTTCGCTCAATGGGCTTATCGCAACGCTGCTTGATCGGCCTGCTGACATCCGCTTTATGCGCGACGCCACCCGCGGCGGTCTGGCCACCGTGTTATGTGAGCTGGCCGAACGTCACGAAACAGGCATCCGCATCAGCGAAGAAAAAATTCCTGTAAAGGAGCTGGTGAAGGGAGCCTGCGAAGTCTTTGGTTTCGACCCACTCTACCTGGCCAACGAAGGCAAGGTGGTGCTGGTGGTGGCAGCAGAAGCAGCATCGGATGTGTTGCAAAAATTACGCGCCCATCCCCTCGGTGCCGACGCAGCGATTATCGGCTCCGTCACCACCAATCATCCCGGTAAAGTGCTGATGAATACCGCTGTGGGAGGCACCCGCCTGCTCGATATGCTGGCCGGAGAGATGCTGCCGCGTATTTGTTAATCAGATTGACAGGATTAATGAATCTACAGTATTAAAGGAAAATCAATATTTTGGGAATTTCAGGATTAGAAGATAGTTCGGATTAATAAAATCAATCATGCACGAATTTTCAATTGCGGTAAACATTGTGGATATAGCCATTGAGCATGCCGAAAAGGCCAATGCCCGGCGCGTTAACGAGGTAGAGCTTGAGATAGGGGAGCTGTCGGGAGTAGTTTACGAGGCCATGGAAACCGCCATGGAGGCTGCCATAAAAGGTACCTTGCTCGATGGCGCCGAGATAAAAATTATCCGCATCGCGGGGCGTGGCCGATGCAACGACTGCGGCAGAGCGTTTGAGCTTGCCAACCTTTTCGACCCGTGTCCCTGGTGCGGCACCTTCAACCCCGAGGTAATGGCAGGGAAGGAATTGCGAATAAAATCGATTAACGTGGATTGATTTTTTATAACCGAAAAAAAACCATTGTGGCGGCCATAGGGTTGTGCCTGAATGCCTTTCGGCGGAAACAATTCATCGTTTCATCAGACGCACGGCTGTAGACGCACGGTCCCCGCTGGGGCGGGGCAGGCTGTGCGTCTCTACATGCCGGCATTCCATTTCATTGCAAAACATTCGGTTATTTTTGTCGTTTCTTTTTTAATATTAAAAAACTAAAATCCTCCATATTATGTGCGGAACCTGCGGCTGCGGCCACGACAACGAACCTGTAAAAATCCTGAAACCGGGCGAAGAAACCCACACCCATTCCTACCAGCATGCGCATCCTCATACGCATGATGATGAGCGACATACGCATGCGCATCCCCACAATTATAGCCACGCGCACAGCGAAGGCAGCGAAACGCATCAACACGATCATGCCGATGAGCATCACAGTCATCCGCACGATCACCACCACCACCATCACGATGGTGAGCACATGCACGATCATTCACACGATCATTCGCATGCGCACGGTCACGACCATTCGCACAGCCGCCAGATAGCTGTTGAGCAGGATGCGCTTCAGCAGAACGACAGGATGGCCCAGCGCAACCGCGGCTACTTTGAAGGCAAAGGACTTCTGGTGCTCAACCTGGTAAGCTCGCCGGGATCGGGCAAAACCGCGTTGCTCGAAAAAACCATCGCGCGGCTCAAGGGAAAAACCAACATCTATGTGATAGAAGGCGACCAGCAAACCCTCAACGATGCCAACCGAATAAAAGAGGCCGGAGCGCCGGTGGTGCAGATCAACACCGGCAACGGCTGCCACCTCGACGCTGATATGGTGAACAAAGCCGTAAAGCGTCTTGAGATAAAAACCGACGGGATTTTGATGATCGAAAATGTGGGAAACCTGGTGTGCCCGGCGCTGTTCGACCTGGGCGAAGCACAGCGCGTAGTCATCATCAGCGTAACCGAAGGCGACGACAAGCCGCTGAAATATCCCACCATGTTCGAGACCTCCGACGTGTGCGTTATCAACAAAACCGACCTGCTGCCTTATGTTGATTTTGATGTGAAGAAAACGCGCGAATACGCCCTGCGCGTAAATCCCCGGTTGAAGTTTTTTGAACTTTCTGTAAAAACCGAACAAGGCATGGATGCCTGGATGGAATGGCTGCTCAAGGCGTGGCAAATTGAGGAATAACTCTGTTGCTTGATATTAATTAGTGTCTGTCCATAAAGTCAGCATTGTCGAGGAAATCCATAGCCCAGGCATTTATGCCTGGGTTTGAAATGAAGGGTTGTTAACACCCCGCCCCTCGCTGGGATTGCCTTCGGCAATCCCAGCGAGGGGCGGGGAGACAAATGACAAATCAATTATTCCCAGGCATAAATGCCTGGGCTCCAAAAAGTGTGACTTTATGGACAGGCACTATTTAGTGCGAATCGTCACCAGTGTTTCAGCCTGCAACATTTCGTTGTTAATACTTGAGCGAAAACAAAATTGTAGATTTACCGCATGGAACAAAACGAGGCACTGACCATAGAAAAACTAATATCAGAAGTATTTGAAGCAAATATTACGCATCAGGTTTCGGATTACCTAAATAATAGTCTCAAAAATGTTCTGTCGATAGAAGAGGCTAATCAAAAATTGCTTGAAGATTTCGGCTTTTTGCATTTTTTTGAGAATGGCGAAGATTTGCGAACGCTCAGAGAAACTATTGCTGATGCAATACACTACGTATCAGAGATTGACCGGACTGAATATGGCGATTTTCAGACAAATTTGGTTTTGGCCAACAAAATCACTTTTCATCTGAGATCAAAAAATATTTCACCTGAAGTCATCATTGAGCCAACTTGTGGCATTGGGAATTTTATCATCGCTTCCTTAATGCACTTCGACAACGTCAAAAGCATTTTCGGGGTGGAAATTTACAAACCCTACGTTTGGGAATGCAAGTTTAATATCATCGATTTTTATCTCAGTAATCCTAAGCAAAACAAACCCCGTATTTCGATCATTCACAGCAATGTTTTTGATTTTGATTTTAACAAGATTGCTGATGGAAACCAGAATGCCAAAATTTTACTTGAAAGAAAAGGTTCTTTTAGAGGATGAATTAATCTATGGTATTTTAAAAAGTTCTGACCTAAAAGGAACCTTCGTAAATGAACCGAGAAAATACACCATTGTTACACAAAAGAAAGTAGGGCAGGAGACCAAATACATCAAATACAATTATCCCGAAATCTACAATTACTTAAGTAAGCACCAGGAAATCTTTAATGCGCGAAAATCGGGTATGTACAAAAACAAACCACCATTTTCAATTTTCGAGGTAGGCGATTATTCTTTCAAGCCCTACAAAATTGCCATCTCAGGGATGTACAAAACTTTTCACCTTACCCTCGTTCTTCCGCAAAACGAAAAACCCTTGATGCTCGACGACACCTGCTAAATGTTGGGTTTTGACACGTTGGAATTTGCTGTCTATTCGTTGATACTTTTAAATTCCAAAGTTACAGCACAGTTTCTTCAAGCCATCACTTTTGCTGATGCAAAACGGACTTTTACGAAAGACATTTTAATGCGAATTGACCTGTTTGAATTAGCTAAAATAATTGACCTGCAAGAAGTGCGGAGAGCGTTAAATATTTTCAACACTACATACGGCTTTGATCTGACTATGGATGCCTGGGATAAGTTCATCGACACAATGACACCAATAAAAAGCAGGCAACTCGCACTCTTTGGTTAGACCAGAAATCGCTGTGTGGGCAACCGCATTAAACATTCATCAACGCCCCATTGTTATTCTCACTATAAATTCAAAAACTCGACACCATGAAAAGGAATATGGGAATAGCTGATCGCGTGCTGCGCATCATTATCGCCATTGTAATCGGAGCGTTGTACTTTACCGGATATCTTTACGACTGGTGGGGCATTGTGCTCTTGGTGCTGGCCATCATTTTTGTAATCACAAGTTTTGTGGGTTTCTGCCCGGCCTATCGTATTCTGGGTATTAAAACCCGTGCCCGCAACCCTGAAAAGCAGCCTTTCGGTTAATGGCACAAGGTGACTGGCGCTATGCGCAACGAGCTGTGCGCTGAGAGTGCCGACTTTAGAAGCTGCTATGGCAAAATTCCCGATAGCTCTTTCAGCAAGGCCTCAATTTTATCCTCGTCGCCACTTTGGTAGCCATATTTTTGAAAGACAACTTTTCCATCTTTTGACAAAACAACCGTTTGCGGAATCATAAGATGGTAGTTCTCGATGGAGGAGAAATATTTGGTATTGATGCCATCGCAATTTCCGAGATATTTTGCCAACTCACCGCTGGTGTCGATGAATAAAGGGAAAGGGTAGCCAAATTTCTCTTGCATCCTGGAAATTTTGCGCCCATAGTTTCTGTCGTAGTTTCTGCTAAAGGCGATAATGGTTGTTTGATACAAGTTTTGCCAGGCATCAACTTTTTTTGAAATGGCATTGAGTTCTTTAATGCAAATGCCGCATCCGGGGCCGTAAACGACAAAAACCATCGGTCCGGCGGCATTGTCCAAATCCAACAATATGGTATCGTCATTGGAATCCGTGAGCAGGATTTTCTGCCCGTCCGGCTGATTTTGCGATTTGAGGCTCATCGCACCCGCTACCATTAGTAACAAAACAAGGAGTGTGTTTTTCATGCTATTTCAGTATTATACTGCAGTTTGAACACCTGAGCACCACGCTGGCATCGTTGGGTTTATCGCCAAATTCTTTTTTAAGGGTAGCGATTCCTTCCACTGCAGATCGTTTGGCTTCTCTTGGGATCAGCAGATTGCAGCCTTTAAAAGTGGTGAATTCCACATCTACATCCAGCGAACAGCTTAAATCATTCAGGTTTAAGCTGTAAACAATGTATTCCCCGTCAAGGGCGAGTTTTTTAAATTCGGGATCGATTTTTAA
>JAAYIU010000063.1 GCA_012523265.1 Bacteroidales bacterium
GAAGTCCGCGAATTCACACGAATTCAATTTTAAGAAAAACCACAGAGGCCGCGGAGTTTTTCACAGAGTGCACAGAGATTTTCCTCCGCGTTCTCTGCGCCTCCTCTGAGTTCTCTGTGGTTAAAAATAATTAGCGGAAATTAGCTCAATTGGCGGAAATTAGCGGACAGCCGGTTTATCCACGAATTCGCACGAATTAGGCGAATGAACACGAATTTTATATTAAAACCAAAGAAAAACCACAGAGGTCACGGAGTTTTTCACAGAGTTAACAGAGGTTTTGCTCCGTTTCCTCAGCACCTTCCCTGCGTTCTCTGTGGTTAAAAAAATCAGCGGAGATTCGTGGACGGTTTTTTTTGTTGATGAATCAAAGCTAAATGCTTTTAAAACAACGAAAACTTCACGTAGCGCTTCGGGTGTTGGCGGATGTCTTCCAGCAGTTTGTTGAGGGAGTGGGTAGAGTTTTCCAGTTCGATGTAAAGGCTATCGTTGGTGAGCAGCTGCCCCACTGTTCCTTCCCCGTTGCTGAGCCGTTGGGCGATGGCGTCGATGCGGGCAATGGCGTTGCGGGCGTCGCGCAGCGTCTGTGGTATTTCGCTTTGTGCCAACGAATCGCTTAGCGCAGCGAAATTGGCCATCACAGCATTTATATTTTCATTGTTATCTTTTAGGTTCTCGGTGATCGACTCCACGTTGATCAGGATTTGGTTGATGCGGTATTTCTCATTCATCAATATGGTGTCGAGGTTGCCCGAAGCGCTTTCTACATTGCTCAGCGTATTGCGTATGTTGGTAATGGAGGCTGAGAGGTTGTTGCGCATGTCTTCATTAAAAATTGTTTGCACCACCGTTATCACCGAGTCGATGGAGTTGATGAGCGATATGGCTTTTTTCTGAAGAGGTTGCATCTGATCGCTTACCTGATCCAACAGGCTTTGCTCTATTTCAGATGTCAGCGTATCGCCACTTTGCGCCATCCGGGGCGAATCGCCCAGTTTCAATTCGATGGCTTTTGATCCCAGCAGGTCGGTGCCATAGATGCGTGCTATTGAGTTGGCCGGAATGTCCACTTCGTTTTGAATCATCAGTTCAGCCACAATGGTTGCATTGTCGGGGTTGAGCTTCAGACTGCTGATCTTACCGATGCTTAATCCGTTGACAAGTACTTGGTTGTCGCGCTGCAATCCATCCACACGATGATATACCGCATAGAGGTAGCGCTGTTTTTCAAAAATGTTGAAACCTTTCAGCAGATTGATGCCCCAGATCAGCAGACCCACGGCGATGAGGAAGATGACCCCTACTTTTAATTCTTTAGAAACTTTCAAAATGGTTAATTTTTAATGATGCACAAAATTAGTAAATTCTGACACAGCTTTAAACGATGGCGGCTCAAAAATGTTCTGCTTCGCGGCATCTGATGATCTTTAATTTATTTATGTGTTTCTTCTTTTGGTAACGTTATCGTGTCAGCAGGAGCTACCATTTGTGGCGCCGGCAGGAGCGAATGCCGGTAATCCATCACTGCGCGTGCTATGGCGCTGGCAATGTTTTGTTGGTTGAGGGTGTCGATAAGGAATTTCTCCTCTGCGGGATTGCTCACAAAGCCAGTTTCTATCAGCACGCCGGGCATGGTGGTAAGATACAAAACCATAAAACCGGCTTGCATTACGCCGCGGTCGTACATGTGTGCGGTAGCGCGCATCTGTTGCTGCACCATGCTGGCCAGGCTGATGCTTTGTTCCAGGTTGTTGTTTTGCAAAAGATGCAGCATGATGTAGTCTTCGTCGTAGTCGGGGTTGAAACCTTCGTAGTTTTCGGTATAGTTTTTTTCGGTGAGCAGCGCGGCATTTTCTTTTTTTGCCACCTCAAAGTTTTCCTGAGTTTTGTGTATGCCCATTACATAGCTCTCGCTGCCAAACGTGGTGGGGGAGGGGCCGGAGTTGCAATGGATAGAAATGAAAAGGTCGGCGTTGCTGTTGTTGGCCAGGGCAGCGCGCTGGTGCAGCGGCACAAACACATCGCTGGTGCGGGTGTAGATGACTTCCACTTCGGGCATGAGTTTGTTAACGGCATTTCCCGTGCGCAGGGCGATGGCCAGGGTCAGCTCTTTTTCGTCGACCAGGGCGCCGGGTGCTCCCAGGTCGTGGCCGCCATGTCCGGCGTCGATGACGATACGCTCCGCGATGCCCGCTCTCTGGCACAATCCCGAAAGGCTTGCAGCCATCAGGGTGCAGATAAGAAAAAGCATTTTGAGGCGTTTCATGTTCCTTTGTTTGCGTTAGGGGTGCAAAGATAATCCTCTGTTTCGATCGCACCATTGCGACAAGCAAATAATGAGCGTGTTTTAGCCCGTCGAAAATGGTTTATTTTGCATGCTGATTAGCTAAATAAAAATACTTCCGGCTTTAGCCAGATTAAAAAATCTTGAAATATCGCCAGTTGAAATACTTTTTGTGTAAAGATGAAGCCGACAAACTTGCGTTGCGCCGCTCGCCAGCAAAGCTGATGCTGGCGCTGGCGCTGGCTTTGCTGTCGTTTGCAGCCTTTGCACAAACACCTGCCAGCCCCGACAGCGTGCTTTTATTCCGCGACAGCGTAGCAGGAAAAAACGACACCGTGTATGTATTCCGCGAAAGCGAAACCAAAAATGCCGATACAACCTATCAGGCTGATAGTCTTTATCAAGTAGAAAATCAGGGGGCACCCAAAAAAAGCATCGGCCTCGAAACCAGCGTCAAATACAAGTCGGCCGACAACATCCGCTACGACATCCGCAACAGCAAGGTATTTCTTACAGAAAACGCTGAGATTGTTTATGGCGAAATTTCCATCAAAGCTGCTTACATCGAGATCGACTTTACTAAAAACCTGGTGTATGCCAAAGGGCTGCCCGATTCCACCGGGAAGCTGCAGGGTACGCCGGTTTTCAGCGAATCGGGGCAAACTTTTGAGGCAGAGGAGATGACCTATAATTTTGATACCAAAAAAGGACTGATCCATAATGTACGCACGCAGGACGGCGAAGGCTATCTGTATGGCAGCAAGATAAAGAAGATGCCCGACGACCGCATCAACATTGCCAAAGGGCACTACACCACTTGCAATTTGCCCAACCCGCATTATGAGTTTCGGTTTACAAAAGCGCAATTGATCCCTGACAACAAGATCGTTTCGGGGCCGGCTTACATGGTGATAGAAGATGTGCCGGTGCCGCTGGTAGTGCCCTTCGGGTTGTTTCCCAACAAGTCGGGGCAACGCTCGGGAGTTATCATTCCGGGCATCGGCGAATCGGCCAACCGCGGCTTCTTTTTTGAACGGGGCGGCTACTACTGGGGCATCAGCGATTATATGGACCTCACCGTTACCGGCGACATCTTTACTAACGGCAGTTGGGCGGTGCGGCCAACCTTTAGATATGCCAACAGATACCGCTACTCCGGCAACTTCGATTTTAGCTATGGTGTGAATATCCAGGGCGACCGCGATTCGCCTGATGCAGAATACAACAAAGACTTCCGTATTTTGTGGAATCACGGCCAGGATCCCAAAGCACGCCCCAACAGCCGCTTTTCGGCCAACGTAAATATCGTCTCTTCTTCCTTTAACAATTACAACCTCACCAGCTCCGAAAACTACCTGTCGAACACTTTCCAGTCGAGCATTTCGTATCAAACCAACTTTAATAATAATCTCTTTTTAAACGTCAACGCCTCGCATCAGCAAAACACCATCACCCGTGCGGTGAATATGACTTTGCCCAGCCTCAACGTCAATACCAAACAATTTTATCCTTTTCGCAAAAAAGTGCTCAAAGGAAAACCTGCCTGGTACGAAAATATCTCGTTGAAATATACCCTGAACGCCGAGAACCGCGTACAGACGTACGACACATTGCTTTTCAAACCAGGATGGCAGGATGATCTTAAATATGGAGCGCGCCACACCATCCCCATCAGTAGCTCCATCAAGTTGCTGAAATACTTTACAATGACTAACGCATTGAATTACTCCGAACGCTGGTACCCGTATGCAAAAGATTACCGTTGGAATCCCGAAACGGTGATTCAAAATGGTGACACGGTGAAAGGATTTTTGGAAATCGATACCACCAATGGTTTTCATGCAGCGCGGGAGTTTAATTTTAGTTCGCAGGTAAGCACCAAGCTCTACGGAATGTATCAATTCAAAAAAGGGCCTGTTACAGCTATCCGGCATGTGATAACGCCCTCAGCTTCATTTACGTTACGTCCCGACTTTGGCAGCGAATTCTGGGGATACTACCAGGAGGTGCAGAATGCCCCTGATGGAAAATATGGGCGCTATTCGGTTTTTGAAGGGCTGCTTTACGGCGGGCCGCCCGACGGTCGCTCCGGAATGGTGGGCTTTGGGCTTAGTAATAATCTGGAGATGAAGGTGCGTTCGCGCAGCGACACGGTTACCGGAACCAAAAAAATTATGCTCATCAACAGCCTGAGCTTCAACACCTCGTACGACATCGCCCGCGATTCGATGCAGTGGGCGCCACTTTCCATCAGTGGCAATACCATCCTCTTCAAGAAATTGAATGTCAGGTATTCGAGTATCTGGAGCCCGTATGCTGTGGATAGCAGCGGCCGCAGCATCAATAAATTTCAGTATGAGGTGGATAAGAAACTCTTTCGCATGAGCAATGCTACATGGGTTTTTGGGTTGAATTTCAGATTCGGCTCCAGCGATTTCAAAAAAGCAAAAGGTGACCCCCAGCCTTCAGGCGCGCCGATTACCGAAGATGCCGAGCTGCTCCAAAACTATTCCGAACGCGAAATCCGCGAGATTGTCGATAATCCCGACGACTACATCAACTGGAACAACGCCTGGAACATCTCCATCGATTACAATCTTAGCTTTTCTAACAATCCGATCTACATCAACTACGACCGGGAGGACAAACGCACCACCGTGCAAACTCTCGGCCTGTCGGGCGATGTGAGCATTACACCCAAGTGGAAAGTGAATTTTCGTACCGGCTTCGACTTCGACACCAAAGAATTCAGCTACACGCAAATCGACTTTTACCGCGACCTGCACTGCTGGGAAATGCGCTTTAGCTGGATACCAAGCGGGTTTCGCAAGAGCTGGACATTTGGCATCAACGTGAAAGCCTCCATCCTGCGCGACCTGAAATACGACCGCAAGAAAGACTTCCGCGACGCGTACAGGTAGTTTTCTCTACAATTTCTTACCACCATTGCCCTTCCCACGCCGCTTATTTATATTTTTGGCAATTGTTCTCATTTAGCTGTTGCTAATATTTTTTTATAAAAATCATCATAATCATTTAATAATTTAGAAATATGAAAAAAGTAATTCACACCTCCCAGGCTCCCAACGCTGTAGGTCCCTACAGCCAGGCCATCGAACACAACGGTCATCTTTTTATCTCCGGCCAAATACCCATCGACCCGGCTACCGGTAAGATAGTAGAAGGCGGCGTAAAAGAACAAACCGAACAGGTGATGAAAAACATCGGTGCCATCCTCAAAGAGGCCGGCTACAGTTTCGACCACGTGGTGAAATCGACATGCCTGCTGAGCGACATGGACAACTTCGGCGCCATGAACGAGGTGTATGCCCGCTACTACACCAGCAATCCACCGGCACGAGCTGCTTACGGTGTGGTAAAGCTGCCACTGGGCGTATTGGTGGAGATAGAAACCATTGCCATGAAATAGAGATTTCAAAAACGTAGCCACGCCATTTCAGGTGGCGTGGCTACGTTTTTTTTGTGGGACTGACGCGAGCAGAGTGATCTTGAATATCGCTTGTCATTTCAATCCGCCAAAAGGCGGAGAGAAATCCATTGTATGAAGATTTATGTTCATCTGACAGTAGTATTTCAAAAACCCGGTAATCTCACAACTTTATTTATTATCAAAAACTAAAACATCAAACATGAAGCATATTTTAAAAATATTAATCCCGGCGCTGATTCTGCTGCAAACTTCTGCAGTGCGCGCCGACGAAGGTATGTGGATACCGCTGCTGTTGCAATCGCTCAACGAAAAAGAGATGCAGCAAATGGGCATGCGCATCTCCGCCGACGACATCTACAGCATCAACCATTCGTCACTCAAAGATGCCATCCTGCTCTTTGGCGGTGGCTGCACTGCCGAGATAATTTCCGACCAGGGACTTATCCTCACCAACCATCACTGCGGCTATGGCCAGATACATCATCACAGCTCCGTGGAGCACGATTATCTTACCGATGGCTTTTGGGCGATGAATCGCCAAGAGGAGCTGCCCAATCCCGGTCTCACCGTCACGCGTCTGGTACGCATGGAAGATGTGACGCAGCAGATGCTCCAGGACCTTCCCGCTGATCTTACCGAAAAACAACGCAACGATGAGATTGCTATACGCGCTAAAACGATCACCGACGAAGCCGAAAAAGATACTTACTACAAAGCAGCCGTGGAGCCTTTTTATTACGGTAACGAATACTACCTGCTGGTGTACGAAATTTTTAAAGACGTCCGCCTGGTGGGAGCGCCGCCTTCCAACATCGGCAAGTTTGGCGGCGACACCGACAACTGGATGTGGCCGCGCCATACCGGCGACTTCTCGCTATTCCGTATTTATGTAAATGAAAACAACGAACCCGCCGAATATGCCAAGACCAACGTCCCCTATCAGCCGCTTTATTCGATTCCTATCTCCATAAAAGGTGTTAAAGAAGACGACTTCACCTTCATCTTTGGCTTCCCGGGAACTACGCAGGAGTATCTTCCCTCCGACGCTATCGAGACCCTGACGCAGGTAGAAAATCCTGCCCGCATCAGTCTGCGCCGCCAGAAGCTCGATATCTATGAGGCCTTTATGGTGCAGGATCCGGCCATCCGCATTCAATATTCGTTGAAGCATGCCCGCCTGTCGAATGGCTGGAAAAAGTGGATCGGCGAGAGCCGCGGCATACAGAAGCTCGACGGCATCGAACAAAAGCAAAATTTTGAAGAAGGCTTTACGCGATGGATCAACGGTTCACCGGAGCTTTCGCAGAAATATGGCGGACTGTTGCCCGCTTTTGAAGCAGCCTATGACGTGCTGGACGATGCCCGCAAGCAAATGATCTATCTGATAGAAGCGGGGCTGGGCATCGAGATAGTGCGCGCTGCCGGCATGGCACACGAGCTGGTACAGATTTCGGCCAACAAAGAAACCACTGAAGAAGATTTGCAGAAAGCACTGACGCGGCTGCAGGAGAACGGTACAGGGTTTTACAGCAACTATTATCAGCCCATCGACCGACGCGCTATGGTGACAATGCTTCAGTCGTATCGCGAGGCATTTCCTGCCGGGCAGCTGCCCCCGGTCTTTGCGACTATTCGCGACAAATACGATGGCAACATTCAGCAATTCGCCGATGCAGTTTTTGAAAAATCCATATTTGCTTCACAGAAATCTTTTGATGATTTTTTTGACAAATACAAGCAGAAGCGTTACCGCAAAATTGAAAGCGATCCGGCTGTCCAGATGGCTACCGGGCTGATGGATTATTACCGAAGCAATATTTTGTCGGTGGTAAATAGGCAGGAGATTGCCGTGGATAGCATGATGCGTATCTATATGCGGGCGCAGCGGGAGTACCAGCCCGACAAACGCTTTTACCCCGATGCCAACTCCACACTGCGCGTAGCCTACGGCAAGGTAAAACCCTATCATCCCCGCGACGGTGTCTTTTATGAATATCAGACAACCCTCCAGGGCATCATGGAAAAAGAAGATCCTGCCATTTACGATTACGTAGTGGAAGACAAGCTCAAGCAGCTTTATCACGACAAAGACTATGGCCGTTATGGTATGGAGGAGCAGATGCCCGTTTGTTTTATCGCTACCAACCACACCACCGGCGGCAACTCAGGCAGTGGGGCACTCAACGCCGAAGGACAGATGGTGGGTCTCAACTTCGACCGCTGCTGGGAAGGCACTATGAGCGACCTGATGTACGACCCCGACCAGTGCCGCAACATCATGCTCGACATGCGTTATTTTCTTTTCATCGTCGATAAATTCGCCGGCGCCACGCACCTGCTGCACGAGATGGAAATAATAGAATAAAGTGGCTCTGATATAAAATTTTGTTGCCAGGCTGATCACTAACCCCGGCCTTCAGGCCGGGGGCAAAAAGATAAAATAATTTCAGCGGGCTTTAGCCCAAAAAAACCGACAATAAATAATGTCGGAGCTAATAGAGTTTAAATTATTTTCCGTAGTCCGAGCCTATAGGGGAACTTGGGAAAATTAATAAAAATAAAACGTTTTCCGTAGCCCAGGCCTTCAGGCCTGGGAACATGAAAATTTAAATAAAAAAATATGCAAACACGAATCACTGATCTTTTTGGCATCCGCTACCCGATAGTTCAGGCAGGGATGATCTGGTGCTCGGGCTGGAAGCTGGCTTCGGCGGTAAGCAATGCCGGCGGCCTGGGATTGCTTGGCGCCGGCTCGATGCGTCCCGCCGTTTTTGCGGAGCATGTACAAAAGATGCAAAAAGCTACCGACAAGCCTTGGGGCGTCAATCTGCCGCTGCTTTATCCGCAGATGGACGAGATCATCGACATTGTGTTGCGCGAAAAGGTGAAGATTGTCTTTACTTCGGCAGGCAATCCTAAAACTTACACCGGAAGGTTTAAAGAGGCAGGGATTACGGTGGCTCATGTGATTGCAAATACAAAATTTGCCGCTAAGGCGGAACAGGCTGGCGTAGATGCGCTGGTGGCCGAAGGTTTTGAAGCCGGCGGCCACAACGGCATCGAGGAAACCACCACCATGACACTTATCCCGCTCATCCGTCGCCTGACGCAGCTTCCGCTGATAGCGGCCGGCGGCATCGGCACGGGCAGCCAGATGCTGGCGGCCATGGCGCTGGGTGCCGCCGGCGTGCAGGTAGGAAGCCGCTTTGCCGCCAGTAGTGAATCGTCGGCGCATGAAGTTTTCAAACAAAAAATTGTAGAAGCCACCGACGGTGCTACCAGGCTTTCGCTAAAAAGTGTGGTGCCGGTGCGTCTTATCCGCAACAAATTTCAGCAAGCTACCGAAGCGCTCGAAGCGCGTGGTGCCACCCCCGACAAATTGCGTGAGCTGCTGGGCAGAGGTCGCGCCCGCCTCGGCATGTTCGAAGGCGATGCCGACGAGGGCGAGTTGGAAATAGGGCAGGTGTCGGCACTCATCGACAGCATCCTGCCCGCCGCCGAAATCCTACAGAAAATGCTCGAAGAATATGAGCAAACACGGAGTAAACTTTGTGCCCTGGGAAATCCGCAAACGTAAAGACGCGCAATTGGGAGCCTCTGCTTAGCATTTCTCAGCTATATGCATAAATTTGAAAGCATTAAGCGGACGTTCTGCGTTTTGATAATGATGTAATTGAAACTACTTAAACTCCAGTAAAAAACAGAAAATGACAATAGAAGCACGAAAGATAGAATTTGTACAAGAATTTTTAAGAGTGCAAAATGAGGAAGTCATTGCCCGACTTGAAAAAATATTGAAAAAGGAACAAGGATATGCTTCGGAACAATTATTCGAGCCAATGACTAAGGAAGAGTTGGATATCCGAATCGATCAATCGGAATCTGATTTTCGAAATAATCGATTTATAACGAGTTCTGAGCTTCTCCCCAAATATGAACAGTAGTAATAAAAGTCATTTGGTCAGAATTTGCAGAAAATCAGCTTGATGGGGTTTTTGAACATTACCAAAAGCACGCAAATACAAAGGTAGCATCACAGCTTGTTAAAGGAATTATCAACGAGACGATGAAGTTGATCAATGCCCCCTTGATAGGGCAAGAAGAAGAGCTACCCAAAGAAATAAAAAATAAGTATCGTTACTTGGGTTTTAAAAACTACAAAATCATTTATTCTCTTGATCAGTAAAATGATGTAAGTAGCAACTTTGCACCCTCAAAATTTGGCAAAAGTAAACCAGCAGATTTTGGCAAAAGTAAA
>JAAYIU010000120.1 GCA_012523265.1 Bacteroidales bacterium
ATCTTCAGGCTGCCAGCGGTGGGCACAAGTATGGAGACGGCATACACCAGGTTAACGCGCTCCTGCTTGGTTTGTATGATCTTGGGCGTAAACTCGGCATTGTCGCTGATTTGGCTCACGCGCCCAGTCAGGCGCCGGTTTTCGGTAGCAGTGCGGTCTATCCAAACCTCCACACTATCGTTCAGGCGGAGGTTGGGCAACTGGTCGCCGCTGATATACACTTTGAGCTTCAACGGATTGAGGTCGGCAATTTTATAAAGCGCCTTCCCCGGCACAGCCATCTCGTGGGCGTTGGCATATTTGGTAAGCACAGTGCCTTTCATCGGATTGATGATCAACGATTTTTGGATCGATTCATCCACCAGCAAAATCTGTTGTTCCAGCGATTTCATCTCACTATACACCGCCTGCTTCTGGCTTTTCACCGCCGTCACCTGCCGGTCGATCACCTCCATCTGTCCGGTGATGTCGTCGAGCTGTTTTTGGGTGGCAGCGCCTTCTTCATACATTTTTTCGATGCGCTTGAGGTCGCGTTTCATATTTTCTTTTTGTTGAAGATACACCGCCACCTGTGCATCTAAGTTGGGGATACGATCGAAAATAGCCTGCCGCTGTGCCACAAGCTGGCTGCGCCGCAGGCTAAGTGCGATGGTATCGATAAATCCCAGCCGTTGCCCGGCCACAAGCTGCTCGCCTTCCTCTATGTCGAATTGCATGATCTCGCCCGAGGTCTGCGCAGCAATGGTAACTTCGACAGCTTCAAAATTGCCGTAAGCATCCGACAAATTATCCCGGTCGTTGCAGGCGGCAATCGAAAATGTTATTGCGAAAGCGAACCCTATCTTCAAAAAAAAGCTGGTCATGTTTTTCATTTTTAAAATTCGGAATTTATAAAGCCCCGATTGTTTTAAGATAATTCACTTTTGCCATCGAGCGTTGTATGCGATGCAGCTCCAGCTCCATGGCGGCGCGCGTTTCGCGGTTTAGCTCATCGAGGTACGCCGAAGAAGTAATGCTGCCGTTGTCGAGCTGCGATGCTGCTGCTCTGGTTATGCGTTGGCGCAAAATGATAATCTCATTGTCTTTTTCCATCAGGCTGCTATATTTTTCGATCTGCGCAATGTCGTCAATCACCCGCACGCGCGTGTTGCGGTCGAAAGCCTCTTTTTGTGTTTGGATGATGACGCTGTTGATCTCAAGCAATTGCAATTGATTGTTCTTCTTATTCCAGTTGATGATGTCCCACCGCAATCCTACCCCAAGCAAATAATAGGCGTCGAATGCATTGCTGAGCATGTTGAGGCCGGGCTTGCCGTATCCGGCTCTTGCGTTTACGATCAATTTGGGCATGTAAGCCGAGGTGGTCAGTCGCTGCGATTGCTGCAACTTGTTTTGCTGCATGCCCATCAACAGATATTCCGGACGCTGGTTTTGAAATGATAAAGTATAAACGGGCGGGTCGGGCAGCAGCAGCGCGGTATTCGCGTCAAGCGGCATTTGGAGCAGTTCGCCCAACATGTTGTAATTGGCGCGCAGGTCGGCATCCATTTCGGCGATATTCTGATCGAGCTGCAGAATCTGCGCCTTCAGCACATCGGCGCTGGTGGCGAGCACCATGCCATGCGCCACACCCGAAGCTATCTCGGCAAGTTTTTCGGCTACAGCCTGCTGATTACTAATGAGAAGTTGCCTGCTTTGCTGTAAAAGCAAAATTTTGAAATAAAGTCCGTTTACCTGTTCTTTTATTTTATAAAATTCCACCTCCAGTTGTTGCTGCGAAATTTCCAGGTCGATTTGCTGCAGGAGCTTCTGCTGACGAGTCGCGCCGCCGTCCCAGATGAGCTGATCGAGCGAGAGGTAAAAGTCGTACATATCTTTGTCGGGCGACGGGATGGCCACGCCGGGCATTTCTAACGGTACTTTAGTAACGTCGCTTTGGTAGCTGGCGCGGGCGTTGGCGGCAAGCTGCGGAAGGTAGTTTTTGTTGAGATTTTCGGTTTGCAGTTGCGAAACCTTTTCAAGCAGCACCTGCTGACGCATCAGCGGCCAGACCTGCACGGCAAGCCGGCGCGCCTCCTCAAGGCGCAACGTATCAGGCAACTGCTGGGCTGCCAGGTTTGCAGGCAGCAACATCAAAACCGTCAGCAGCAATACTTTACCTTGCTTTGTCATGGTTGTATCGAATTAGATTTGGGCTAAAACCCTCAGAATTTTTTTGCCTTTTCCCCCGATCTGAAGGCCGGAGTTAGTAATCAGATGGCCACAAAATTTTATATCAGAGCTATCGCGTTTAGAATCTTAACTGATAAAACCGAAATTATTATCACTTTTTTTTGGCGAAAGCCAGCGATTTGATCAAATAGAAAATATTGGTAGAAAAGGCAAATCTCTGTCGCTCGCGACGGTCTGGGAAATTGAGATTTCAATATTGAAACTTATTGTCATTTGGAAATTAACGGCAAAACAGCACCAATTTAAGCAACAGATAGACGCGGCTTCGCAAATGCCGTTTTACACCGCCATCATATCTTTTTCCTTCAGGTCGCTCAGTTCGTCGATCTCTTTGATGTATTTGTCGGTGAGTTTCTGTATCTCTTCTTCCAGGCGTTTTATCTCGTCTTCCGGGGTGCCGCTTTTCTTGAGTTCTTTGGCTTCGTCGTTGGCGGTGCGGCGGATACTGCGGATAGCAACTTTTGAATTTTCGGCTTCCGACTTTGCTTGTTTTACAAGGTTGCGGCGGCGTTCTTCGGTGAGTGGCGGCACCTGTATGCGCAGCACCTCACCATCGTTGCGCGGGTTGAAGCCCAGGTTGGCAGCCATGATGGCTTTTTCCATCACCGGCAGCGTGCTGCGATCGAAAGGTTGCACCACGATTTGTCGGGCATCGGGGGTGTTGATGTTGGCCGCTTGGTTCAGAGGTGTCATCACGCCATAATAATCAATTTTAACATCTTCGAGCATGGCCGGCGAAGCCTTGCCGGTTCTTATCTTATGAAACTCGCGCTCGAGGTGCGTTATGGCGTTGCGCATGCCTTCGTGGGCGCTGTCGAGAACAAATTGGCTATCTTCGGTTATCATTTGTCATGATTTTAAATGTTTGCACTTGCAAAGATACAGCATTGCAGCTAACGGCGCTACAGCGTTTATTATTTTTTAAAAATTTACGCATTAAGATGCTGTGGGCGCAGCAAGTCGTTGACGGTTTTCACCGGATTAAAAGTGTCGATGGGCACCTCTACAAAAAGAGTAATCCAATCGGCCATGGCGCCGTTCCAAAGGCCAGGCAGTTCCTGTGCTTTGAGGTCTTTGCCATCTTTTGATTTTTTAGAAATGAAACCCGTAGAGGCATCAATGTGGTGATGCAAGTCGAAATTTTCGCCACGATAATCGCGTACGCTGCACACCAGATCTACCGGATTGAAATGGGTGGCCCCGCTCACCAGCTTTTTTTGTTGTGGGTTATTCATGTCCATCTGCGAGGATTCCACAATTTGCAGCGAAACCTCTCCTTTCTCGTTGCGCACCCAGAAAGGGCCACCCCCCGGCTCACCTTCATTTTTCACCATTCCGGCGATACGCATGGGGCGATTGAGCAATCCGAAAAGTTTATCACGCTTTTCACCGCTACTCAATTTATCAAAATCATCAGATAATTGTATCATCAGATCTTTTTTTGCGAAAGCTATTATTTCATCGAACAGCTCTTTAGAAACATCTCCCCCTTCGAGCTGCTGCAGATATTCGTCCACCTGGGCTTTGAGCTTTAGCAACAATCCGCCAATAGCTTTTTTGTAAAGATGAGTAACTTCCTTCAGGCGGTCGGGCACGATGTTGTCGATATTTTTGATAAAAATGATGTCGCCTTTCAAGTCGTTGAGGTTTTCGATGAGCGCGCCATGACCGCCCGGGCGAAATACCAGGCTGCCGTCGGCATCGCGGAAAGGCTCATTGTTCATATCAACGGCGATGGTGTCGGTGGAAGGTTTTTGTTCCGAAAAGGTGATCTGATATTTTACGCCAAAGCGCTTTTCATATTCCGGCGATGCCTGCGCCACGGCCTGCTCAAAGCGCTCGCGATGCTCCGGCGACACCGTAAAATGGAGCTGAACCACGCCCTCGGCATCAGCCACATAGTGCGCGCCCTCTACAAGGTGCTCTTCGAGTGCGCGACGGGAGGCATCCGGGTATTGATGAAATTTTAGCAGGCCTTTTGGCAAATTAGCATAACCTAAACCTTTATCATCCAGCAGATACTGCACCACCACATCATATTTTTTTTGTTGCAAGAGCGCATCGAGGTCATGACCGGCATTGTGAAGCGCTGCCCTCAGATCGTCGGCAAAAGCGTATTTATCAATATTTTGAAGAAAATGCCACGTGCTGTCGGTTCCTTTTTGGTTTTGCAGTGTTGCAATCTCCTCATCGCTGCCGCTGTACTTTTCGGCAAATTCAAAAAGATGCTTAAACATACGCGTTGCCGCTCCCGAAGCCGGTACAAACTTTAGCAACCGGTGCTCGCTGCTGTGCAGATCGTAATAGCCGGCCAACTGCTTTATATCTTTCTCATCAAACACCCGGATACCGTCACCAGGAGTAGCGGCAGCCGTAAGTTGTGCCGTAGGAAATCCCTTTTTAAAATTTTCGATTTGCTGATCAATCTGTTGGCGGCTGATACCTTTCTCTTCTATCTGCCGGAAGTCTTTTTCGTTAAGCATGATGCGTTCAGTTTTTTTTAATAAATAAAGAATGGCTGCAAAAATATCCCAAAAAGCGCTGGCGACCGGGTTAATTAGTTTTAAAAAACAGCCAATTAATCAGCCATCAAACACCTAATTTATGTTAAAATAAAACCCATCCTACACAGGGTTCAGGCAATCTTTCTATTTTTACCCTTGCATTTTTGGACGATATCACCATTATCCACCACAAAAACTACTTCATTTTGTACAGAATAGAAAGCAAAATAGACGTCGCTTCCGCAGAGTTTACTGCCAACAAAAACAAATACCTGGAAATTTTAACTCTTTACCGCGAGCGGCTTCGACAGGTGCGCAAAGGCGGCCCACAGGCATCCGTTGAGCGACACAAAAAACGCGGCAAGCTGCTGGCACGCGAGCGCATCGACCTGCTCATCGACCGCAACACGCCTTTTCTGGAGCTGTCGTCGCTGGCAGCCTGCGACATGCACGACGACGGGTTTCCCTCGGCAGGCATCGTCACCGGCATCGGCGTAATACATGGTCGCGAAAGCATCATCGTGGCCAACGACGCTACGGTAAAAGGCGGAACTTACGTGGCCGAAACCATCAAAAAACACGTGCGCGCCCAACAATTCGCCATCGAGAATCATCTGCCCTGCGTTTACATGGTCGATTCCGGAGGCGTCTTCCTTCCGGAACAGGCACGCGTATTTGCCGACAGATTCGACTTTGGCAGATTTTTCTACTACCAGTCGCAGCTCTCGTCGATTGGCATCCCGCAGATCGCCATTGTAATGGGATCGTGCACAGCCGGTGGCGCTTATGTTCCCGCCATGAGCGACGAAACCATCATCGTAAAAAAACAGGGAACCATATTTATCGGCGGTCCGCCCTTGGTAAAAGCCGCCACCGGCGAAGAAGTGTCGGCCGAAGAGCTCGGCGGGGCCGACGTGCATACTGCCATTTCAGGCGTTGCCGACCACATGGCCGAAAACGACCGACACGCCATCCAGATTTGCAGAAACATTTTCCAAACCTTTCCCAAAAAAGAAAAACAAACCCTGGAGCTTTCGCCAATAGAGGCACCTTATTATGACCCCGAAGAACTTTATGGCATCGCACCCGTCGATTTGCGCAAACCTGTCGATTCTAAAGAAATTATCGCCCGCATGGTGGACGGCAGCCGCTTTCATGAATTTAAAGCGCGCTATGCGCCTACGCTGGTCACAGGCTTTGCCAACATCATGGGATTTCCCGTAGGCATCATCGCCAACAATGGCGTGCTCTTCAGCGAGTCGTCGCTCAAAGGCGCCCATTTTATTGAGCTTTGTGCCTTCAGGAAGGTGCCCATCATCTATCTGCAAAATATCACCGGATTTATCGTAGGCAAAGAATACGAGCGCCGCGGTATCGCCCGCGACGGAGCCAAGTTTGTGCACGCTACCGCCAATGCCGGAGTGCCTAAATTTACCGTGGTTTTTGGCGGCTCCTTTGGCGCCGGCAACTACGCCATGGCCGGTCGCGCCTACGATCCACGTCTTCTGCTGATGTGGCCCAATGCCAAAATATCAGTGATGGGCGGCGAGCAGGCAGCCGGCGTGCTGATTCAGGTAAAAGAAGATCAGCTTGCCGCAAAAGGCCAACAACTCGACGACGCCGTGCGCGAAACTATGCGCCAGGAAATCCTCAGGAAATACGAAGAAGAAGGCTCGGCCTACTATTCCACTGCGCGCCTCTGGGACGATGGCATCATCGACCCCATCGATACGCGCAAAATAGTGGCAATGGGAATTGCCGCCTCACTCAATAAAAAATTCGAGGAAACCAAATTCGGCATATTTAGAATGTAATAGGAATGTATGGAATGTAAAGACGCGCGGAGGTGCGTCTCCAAATTAATAATAATCAGGAATGTACAAACTTACGGCTCCCGCTTGGAGGTGGGGCAGGCAGTGCGTCTCTACGTTCCCAAAAAAATAATTTTCATGAATGAGTCCAGTCTAAAAAGGTTTTGGCAAAATTAGGCATAAAAATTCAGGTTTGGAGCTGTTCATAAGATGGCCTTGTAACTGTCACAATAGCAATGAGTTAAAAATTTATGAACAATCTTGTAAG
>JAAYIU010000389.1 GCA_012523265.1 Bacteroidales bacterium
CGGCGCCGGACGTCAGGATGTGAATGTGAGCTGCCGTGGCGGAAGTCGTGTGGAGATAAAAGGCGTGGCACACACCCGCTGGATTCCCGAACTTACACACAACGAATGCTTCCGGCAGTGGGCGCTGTTGGCCATCCGTGATACATTGCTTCATAAAATTAAAGAGCCGGCCAAGTGGAAATTATATCACGTCGATCTAAACGGCCATCTGACTAATTTCGATTACAAGCCGCTGAAGCAAGCCGGCAAAAACAACCAACGCATTGTGGTCATCAATCTGCCAGATTTCAAAGGCATCCTCTCCCACTTTACCCAGCCCGGAAAAATGTTTGCCGACGAGCTAAGCGAGCGCCTTAAAGTGATCGCCTGCCTCGAACAGCCCAACCTGATCCACAGCGAAGCTTTCGAAAAAACACTTTCCGCCAAAGAGTGGAGCGCCATCAGCGAGCTTGCCCAAGCCGGCGACGATGACGCGCAGCTCATCGTGTGGGGACCTGCCGACGATGTAAAAACAGCCATCGAAACCATCGAAGAGCGTTGCCGCATGGCTTTCGTAGGGGTGCCCAACGAAACCCGCAAATCGTTTGAAGATGGCACCACCATCTTCGAGCGCGTGCTGCCCGGCGCCGACCGCATGTATCCCGACACCGACTCGGCACCCATTCCCCTCACCGAACAACACATCGGGAAAATGCGGCAGGAGCTTCCCACCGATGTGATCGACCGCTACAACCAAATGAAAAAATGGGGCATCCCCGAAGACAGCTATACTTTTATTTTCCGGAAAAATCTGTTTCCGCTTATCCGGCGTATTATCGAGGATCTGGGCTACGATCCGATATTTATCGGGACTTTCTTCGGTCATACTATCAAACACGCAGAAGGACAACACCGCAATGAGCCCGATTTTAACTACAGCACCATTTATTCGCTTTTTAAATATCTGAAAGAGGAAAACCTCACCGGCGAACTGGCCGAAAAGATGATTGACGAGCTGTACGAACATCCCAAAATGGAGTTTGAAAGTGTGCTCACCACGCTCAACTTCCGCCGCACCAGCCGTGCCGAGTTGTTAGCGCGCATTCCTTTTCTCAAAGAAAAATTCGACAGCATCCGCCACAGCACCGACGATGCCAACGCCATAGATTGGGCAATGGGACAACTGCGCAATGCCGCCCTGGGCAACATGCCCCTGCGCGACCTGGCAAAAGAAGTGAAGAAAGGGATGAAGTGATTGTAGTTAGTATTCAGTCACCATTAAAGAAGATACAAAATGTTATTAATTCCAAAGACATATTTCATCTTAGCACAAGTAATAATCTTGGTTTTATTTTTACTAACAGGATTAAAAAAAGGACAAAAACAATATTTTCTATTTTCATCAGAATTAAATTTCTCAGTTCTAATTCTTGGAGCAATAATACTTGGGTATTTCTTTAATAAAGATTATCAGCTATTTTGCATTCCTGTTAATTGGACTAAAGTTGTATTACTGATTTACTCAATATATCTTGTTGGAAATTGTTTTTTTAAAAAGATTATTGGGGAATTTGCAAATCAATTGACTTTAGGCACAGGTCTCTTTATTTCATTTTACA
>JAAYIU010000117.1 GCA_012523265.1 Bacteroidales bacterium
ATCATGAGATTACTCGTGGTGGGGTTGAGCGCAATGGCGGCAGGATCAAAAACATTAAACCCTTTCATGCCACCAAAATACATCTCGCCGGAGGAGGATTTCAGATAAGCCTCCGCATTGAACTCATTACTTTGCAACCCGTCAGTAACGTCAAAATTGATAAAAGTTTGTGTGGCAATGTCAAATTTAGAAATGCCCCAGTTGGTGCTCATCCACAGATTGTCTTGTTCGTCCTGCAGCACGCCATACACCATGTTGTTGGGCAAGCCGTCGTCGCGGCTGAAGACTGTAAAACTGTTGTTCTTTCGGTCGTAATATTCCAGACCGCCGCCGCGGGTTCCCAGCCAGAAATTCCCCAGGCTGTCCTCGAAAATGCTAAAGATACGGTCGGTTGCCATCGTTTGGCCGGTCATGTTATGTCTAATCACCGAAAAGCTGTCGGTGGCAGCGTGGTATCGATTAAGGCCATCGAGGGTAGCCAGCCAGATCGTTCCTTCCGCGTCTTTATAAACATCGTAAATAGTATTGTTGGAAAGCGATCCTGGTTTTTGGGGATTGTGCCGGTAAATTTTAATGGAGTGGGTCACCGGATCAATAGCGTTCAATCCATTGCTGGTGCTCACCCATAGCAGGCCGCTGGTGTCCTGCACCATATCGAGCACATAGCCGTCGCTGATGTTGTTGTAGTACTGTATCGACGGACTGAAATGATGGATGTGTCCGGTGTTAATTTCGAGCTTATTGAGTCCGGCATCGCGGGTGCCAATCCATACGTTGCCAAAGCTGTCTTTGAAGAGCGAGCGCACCCGTTGGCTCGAAAGCTTGCTGCCTGGCGCCAAATAACGGGTGATCCCGCTGAATTTCTTACGTTTGGCGTCGAACACGCTAATGCCTTTGTCGGTACCAATCCAGATGATACCGGGTGCATATTCAAGAAATGCCCACACGAAATTGTCGTGCAAGGCGTCCGGTTCGTTGGGCTGCGCCGAATAAAGCTGAAACTTGGGCCGGTAACGGTCAATGCCATTCACACCCTTAAAAGTTCCAATCCAGAGGTTACCGTTGCGGTCGTCGGTGATGTGGTAGATGCGATTGTTACTAAGGCTCGAAGCATTGGAGTTGTCGGCTTGCAGGTTTTTGATGGTAAAATCCTGCAGATTCATCACATTAAGTCCTCCACCGTCGGTTCCAATCCACAATTGCCCTTCGGCATCCTGGTAAAGCGTCTCGATAAAATTGTGACTCAAACCTCCCTTCTTTTCCGGCTGGTGACGAAATACGCTAAAAGTATTGCTGGTGCGATTCATCAGGCTGAGGCCATTTTCGGTTGCAACCCACAGCCTCCCCATGCTGTCTTCGAGTATGTCGCGCACATTATTACCACTTAAACTATGGGGGTCGTCGGGTCGGTTGAGATGCCGCATGCTTTTGTTTTGCTCCAGATCAAATTCTACCAGCCCGAAGTTAGTTCCCAGCCAATAGGTGCTGTCGGCGCTGCGCAGGATGCAATTAACATAGTTGCTGCGGCCGTGCCGTCCGGTTTGGTAACGATGTATTACATGGGTTTGCAGGTCGATGCTGCACAACCCGCTGGCCGTACCTATCAAAATACGTCCGGGAATATCCTGATAAAGCGCATTTATTTTATTATCAGCAAGGGTGGTGCTGTCGTGGGTGTGGCAGAGGTAGGTGATGATGTTGCCGGTAGAACGCTCCAGACAATTCAGTCCCTCGTCGGTACCTATCCAGATGTTGCCGTCGTCGGCTTCCAGACACACATGGATGGTTTCGTTGCTCAGCCCTTCGGCTCGTGTGTAGATGGTGAAATTGTATCCGTCAAATTTATTCAAGCCGTCCCAGGTGCCAAACCACATGTAGCCATAGCTGTCCTGCATGATAAAGTTCACGGTGTTGGCCGACAAACCTTTTTGCAACAGCGTATTTTCGCTGGTGATGACATCAAAAACGTAATGGGTATCCTTTTGCGCAAAACCAGCCAGGTGCAGCATCGCCACCAAAATCAGAAGTACTAAATAATAAGGTGTATCTTTCACTAAAACAATCTTTCTGCAAAGGTCGCATTTTCACATCAGCTCACGCCGCCCCTGCAAAATATCCATCAAATCATTGCGTTACATAGCCTCATACATTCATCCAGGAAAAACTATGGCTCCCAAAACGATTTCTTTTGTCGCTTTATTCTCACTTTTATCTCTGCTCTTTATCATCTCCTGCGACAACAATGACGATCCACCCATCGACATTGGGTATGTTAATTTTTATATTTATCCCAACTCAACCGAATACCTGCCGCTCAACAGCATTGGTGGTTATGCTTACGTCACCGCCAACGAGCCAAGCCGTGGCATCATCATCTACCGTGCTTCTCTCGAGGAGTTCAAAGCCTTCGAGCGCACGCCCACCTACAAACCCGACAGTTGTTGTGTTTATGAGCCGGTGCTCAAATGCACCCGCCTCATCGTCGACGAATCGGCGCTCTTCGCAGTAGATACCTGCACAAGCTCCCGCTATCTGCTGCTCGACGGCTCCGTAGTCGAAGGCCCCGCATCCTACCCCATGGTGCAGTACAACACCCGCTTCGACGGAGATGTGCTCTACGTTTTTAATTAGAAGCACTCCTCAGGCTTCAGCCAGCAGTCCCTCAGTCTCTTAGTCCCTTAGTCCCTTAGTCTCTCATTTTCCACGCAGAATATGCACCTCTTTAAAATTCCAAAATCGTAAATCTAAAATCGTAAATCGTAAATAAATCATCAGGATTTCACAAGAAACGCCTTCGGCACCGGCTTGCCAACCAGTTGGATGATCAACGCAAGTACTGCCAGGCTCACCGGAAACAGTATCAGGGAGGAAACGCCAAAAGCTGCCGGGATGGTTCCGAGCACAATGGCCACCGTGCCTACGGTAAGCGCATAGGGCATCTGGGTGCGCACATGGCTGATGTGGTCGCAGGAGCTGGCCAGCGAACTAAGGATGGTGGTGTCGGAAATCGGGGAGCAATGATCGCCCATCACCGAGCCAGCCAGCACTGCCGAGACTACATTATGAAAAATCGACATGGCCGTGTCGTACTCCAGCTCTGCTTCGATGCCGATGTACCAGGTGGCCGGCAGGATAAGCGGGTACAAAATGGCCATCGTTCCCCACGACGAGCCTGTGGAAAACGAAATAGCTGCCGCCAACAAAAAGGTAAGCGCCGGCACCAGGTAGGGCGAGATGTCGAGTTGGATAAGACTCCCGGAGATAAACGCCGCCGTATGCAACTGCTCGGTGATCATGGCTATCGACCAGGCCAAAACCAAAATGAGCACAGCGGTGAGCATACTTTTAAATCCCTCCACCAAAGCATCGATGCTGCTGCGCAACGGCAGAATGCGCTGACCTACGGTAAGCACCAGAGCAACTACCACACCTCCTAGCGACGACCACAGCAAAGCGCTGAACGAATCGGAGCTGCCAATCACATGCGAGAGGTTGGTGCCAAAAGATGCTCCGGCATCCCATCCCACCAGCTGCAAACCGGTAATGATAAGGCCTGTAATGGTTCCGAATATCACCACCAGCACCGGCACGATGGCATTGTACCACCGGGCTTTAACGTTTTCGTCAGGCTCTGTCTCTCGACCAAAATCGAGCTGGGCAGAAGTTGCTTTTGGCGCTACTTTGCCGCTGCGCGCAGCCACCTCGATGGCGTGCATGGGGCCAAAGTCGCGCCGCCGAACCACCAGGATTAATACAAAAAGTAATGTAAGGATGGGATAAAACGAATATTGCAGCGAGTTGAGAAAAACATCGTAAGGGGTTTCGTCGAGGCCCAGGGTTTTTATTCCATCCTGAATGTAGCTTAGCTCGGCGCCAATCCAGGTGGTAACGAAAGCTATCGAAGCTATGGGCGCTGCTGTGCTGTCGACGATGTAGGCCAGTTTCTCACGCGAAACTTTCAGCTTGTCGGTAATCGGACGCATTGTGTTGCCCACCACGAGGGTATTAGCATAATCGTCAAAAAATATCATCACCCCCAGCACCCACGTCACCAACTGCCCCGAGCGGGCATTGTTGGCATAGCGCGAAAGAAAATTAACAACGCCCTTCATCCCGCCATTCTTGGTGATGATTCCTACCATCCCGCCAATCATCATCGAAAAAATAATAATCGAAACGTGGTTTTTGTCGAGTAACGAATTGAGCACATAGGTATCGATAACAGCAAAAAACCCATGAAACAAAGCTTCAAAAAAATGGTGCCCCTGATAATAAAATATGATGAAAGTCCCCACCAGCACGCCAATGAACAGAGCAGTATAAACCTCCTTGAAAAACAACGCCATGATGATGGCGATGAGCGGCGGCAGCACCGAAAGCCACAGCGGGACAGGAGTAACATGCCGGCTATAGGAATAACTTCCGGCTTCGACCGTAAAAATCCTGCTGGTTTTAAAAACCACGTCAACAGCAGCCTCGCCGTAGCGAAAATCTATTGTCTGCTTTTCATCATCAATAGTTACTTCCACGCCGCCATGCACCATCGAACGAAGTGCAGGGTCGATGATTTTAAAAGTAACCGGGGTAGCAATATCCTGCATCACTATGTCGGGAAGCGTTACGGAGAGGTTGCTGCTGTCGAGCCACACATCATCAGCCACACGCCATTGTGCATGCAAATAAGTGGTTGCAAAAATGAAAAGGATTATTAAAGGTATCGCTCTCCGCACCGGCCAAAAAATTTTCGGCTAAAATAATCAAGAATTATCGCTACGATGGATTTTTGCTAACAAAATGTCTGTGCTGAATTAAAAGAAAGACATAGATCAGCACTACAAAAAAAAACTATCTCCTGATAAGTTTGCCGCCGAAAGTGCCGCCGGAAGTTTGCAATTGATAGTAGTAAAATCCCGAAGGCAATTGGGTTCCATCAATTTTTATTTCATTAAAACCTGCCGGAAGCGCATAAAAAATTCGCTCAAATATTTTTCTACCATCGTTTCTAAAAACATTTAGGGAAACCTTACCGGCTTGTTGCATTTTAAAACGGATGGTGGTAAAAGCGCTGAATGGATTTGGAAAAGCGCCGGAAACCGGCAAATCATTTTTTTTGTTAATCCCTACAAGGGTATCGGTGGCCCGGATTTTTACATCATCTACAAACCACGAATACCAAAGGTTGCCGCCATAAAGATTGTAAGCCTGCCAGGCGATGCGAACTTCCTGACCCACATAACTATTTAAACTTAAAGTAATGTCGTCGTCATAATTACTCACGCCTGCGGGATAATCTGCGGCGCTCCATAGATTTTCCCAGGTAAACCCATCGGTGGAAGCCCGCACAAGATATTCGTCGTAGTCGTAGTTGTTCAGTCTGACAAAAGTTTTGAACGTAAGCACGGCATTTTCGGTAATGGCGATCGGCGGAGATATCAGCCATTCGTTTTGATCGTTTCCCTGAAAATCCCATTCCACGGCGGCCTGTCGCTGGCCATGCGGCGGATAAACTTCCCACTCTGTCCCATCGCTGTCGGTGTAATACACCAGGCCATAGTCGTCCCAGGTGAGCCATGTAAGCGGCTGCCCAGTGACAGTCCAGTTTTCGGGCGGAAAATCCTCTCCTTCAAAACTCTCCTCCAGGATGGGTTTCACCCAATCCCAATGCAATGGGTAATTATCCGACCAGGCAGCATTGCCCGGCTCATCGATGAGCCAGAATTTTATTTCGCCCTCGGTATGATCGAGCTGACCGGCAATGGTTCCGTGATAGGTAAAATCGCCCTGTGTTCCGCTGGTTTTTGTCATCTCCACCACCTGAGTATCCCCTTCGATGGTTGCTTGCCCTTCGAGCATTTCCGGCATATCCGATACATCGCGCACCACCAGCTCGAGGTTCATCGGCTGCTGTGCGTAGACCTGTGTTCCGTCGAGCGAGATTACCACCGGCGGATCGAGGTCGAGGGTGCTGGTGTTGACCTCTACATCATCCAGATACATTTTCCATCCGTAGGCACTAATAGCTTTGAAAATGATATGGGTACTGCCCATATTGTCGATTGTAAATTCGTACTGATACCAACCCTTGGCGGGAACAACCGGGTAAAAGTTGACAGCTCTGCTGATGGAATCCAGCAGGGTAGCGCCTTCCAGATCGGGAGTGGAATTGTAATAGACTTCAATTTTATCGTGACGGTTGTTGCTTGGGTCTTCGGAACGATAAAACCAAAACCGCAGCACGTTATCATCGCCCAATATTAATTCCGGGGCTATCAATACCGCCGACTTACCTATGGAAGCATTAAATGAGTTGTACTGCGCCATTGCGACGCTTCCATCGTGGGGCAAACAGGCGGGCCATTCGCCAACTGTTACCCGAACAAATTCCGTGTTGCCGACAATTGGGTATCCCAGCCAGCCCGATGGTGGAAATTGCTCTTCTTCAAAACCTTCGTTGTAGGGAAATTCAGTAATCTGAGCCTGCAATTGCAAAGCCCATCCCGCTAAGAGCAGGAAGAAGTAAATTCGTTTCATAGGTTTGATTTTTATAGGATATCAAAAATAAAGACACGATTTTGCTCATCAGTGGTGAAGCGGCGAAAAAGCAGCGGTAAGTTTGCGCGCGGCAGCGGCTATGGCCTGTGCATCATATCCCAACTCATGGATCAACAGATTTCTGTCGCCGTGCTCCACAAACCGGTCGGGAATGCCAAGCCGGACAACCGTAGCCGAATAGCGATGATCGGCCATAAATTCGAGCACTGCAGAGCCAAAGCCGCCGGCAATCACTCCATCTTCGACAGTGATGATGTTTTTAAAATTTTTAAAAACTTCGTGCAGCATCTTTTCGTCGAGTGGTTTAAGAAAACGAACATCATAATGCGCTGCCTCCACCTCTTCCTCACGCAGCATTTCTACAGCTTTGGCTGCTTCGTTTCCAATATGACCGATAGATAGAATAGCCAGATCGTTGCCATCCGTAAGCTTGCGACCAGTGCCAGAAGCAATTTCCCCGAAAGGGGTCTTCCAGTTTTTCATCACACCACGTCCGCGCGGGTAGCGAATCGCCCAGGGACCTTTGTCGGTAAGCTGAGCTGTAAACATCATGTTGCGCAGCTCCTGCTCATTCATCGGAGCACAGATGGTCATGTTGGGGACGCACCGCAAATAAGCCAGATCGAATGATCCCTGATGGGTGGCGCCGTCCTCGCCAACAACGCCGGCGCGGTCGATACAAAAGACTACGTTGAGATTCTGCAGCGCCACGTCGTGGATAATCTGATCGTAAGCACGTTGCAAAAAAGAGGAATAGATAACACAAAAAGGGACAAATCCCTGCGTGGCCAGCCCGGCGGCAAAAGTGACGGCATGCTGCTCGGCAATGCCCACATCGAAAGCCCTATTGGGCATCTTGTTCATGAGCATGTCGAGCGAAGTACCGGTAGGCATAGCCGCCGTGATGCCCAACACTTTGGGATTGCTCTCTGCCAGCTCAATCATGGTGCGCCCAAAAACCACCTGATATTTGGGTGGCTTCAGGCCATCGCACGGTTTTTTAGCCACCAACCTGCCGGTGAGCCGGTCGAATTTGCCGGGCGGTGCATGGTAGATCACCGGCTCGCGCTCGGCCAGCTCCAGGCCTTTGCCCTTGGTAGTTACAATATGGAGCAGCTTGGGTCCCTTAATATTCTTGATGTCGCGCAGCAGCTTCACCAGACGCTCCACGTCGTTGCCATCTACCGGCCCGAAATAGCGAAAGTTGAATGCCTCGAACAAGTTGCTGCGGCGCAGGATGCTTCCTTTCACAGCGTTTCCCACCTGCTTTACGATAGCACGGGTGTTGTGGCCATATTTGGTGCCGCCGCCCAGCATAAGCCACACTTTGTCTTTCAATCGGTTGTAAAATGGGGAGGTGGCAATTCCTGCAAGGTAATCCTTGATGGCGCCTACATTTTTGTCGATGGCGATGCCGTTGTCGTTTAGAATGACTAAAAGGTTGGGATTGTTTACGCCGGCATTGTTCATAGCTTCCAGTGCCATGCCGCCGGTCATGGCTCCGTCGCCGATTACGGCGATATGATGCCGGGTAGTGTTGCCTGCACGCTGGGAGGCTTCGGCCATGCCCAGGGCAGCCGAGATAGAAGTGGAGGCGTGGCCTACGCCAAAAGCATCGTACTCGCTTTCATCCATTTTCGGAAAACCACTGATGCCGCCTCTTTTGCGATTGCTCTCAAAACGGTCGCGGCGCCCGGTGAGAATCTTATGGCCGTAGGCCTGATGACCTACGTCCCAAATCAGTTTGTCGTCGGGCGTATCAAAAATATAATGCAAAGCCACGGTAAGCTCCACAGCCCCCAGGTTGGCGCCCAAGTGGGCAGGATTGTCGGAGACGGCATCGATGATGAACCGACGCAACTCGCCACACAACGCCTGGAGCTGCGATTCGGGCAGCTTCTTCAGATCGTCTGGTGAATTAATATTTTGCAACAACTTTTCAGTCATGCCTGGTGTTAAAAATTTTATTTTGGAATTTTATCGTCCGTTGGCAAAATTACAATAATCCCAATTCCAATCTGGCTTCGTCCGACATCATATCTTCGTCCCAGGGCGGATCGAAAGTAATCTCCACTTCGGCTTCGCTTACCCCGTGGAGGGCTTCAATTTTTTGTTTTACCTCCATCGGCAGCGATTCCGCCACCGGACAGTTGGGCGAAGTGAGCGTCATAAGCACATGCACTTTATCATCTTCTACTTTTACTTCGTACACCAGTCCCAGCTCAAAAATATTGACAGGGATTTCGGGATCGTACACTGATTGAATTTCTTCTATCACTGCTTCACGCAATGACTGGCTATTATTGCTGTCCATTAGTTTTCAGTTTTTAATTCGTATTTGGTTTTGAATGCAAGGGCATACAGTTTCATTTGTTTTATCATCGATACCAGTCCGTTGGAGCGCGTGGGCGAGAGATGTTCTTTCAAGCCAATTTTATCAATAAAATCTAAATCGGCATCGATAATAGCCTGTGGGGTTTGCCCCGACAGCACCCTGATGAGCAGATTCACAATTCCTTTGGTAATCACTGCGTCGCTGTCGGCAAAAAAATAGATGCGTCCGTCGCGGTACTCAGCGTGCAGCCACACACTGCTTTGGCACCCGGTGATGAGGTTTTGCTTCACCTTGTGTTTCTCGTCAATCATCGGCAGGTCTTTACCCATCTCGATCAGATAATTGTATTTGTCGAGCCAGTCGTCGTAGATTTCAAACTCTTCAACGATCGTGTTTTCCTTTTCGCTAATCGTTTCCATTTTCGCTATTGGTATTTTTATCTTATTTATTAATACAAAAGGTTCTGATATTAATTATTGTGTGTAACTCCATTCCATGAACTCATCATAACATTCTGTTTATTTGGGCTAAAACGCCTTGAAAATCTTTTGCCTTTTGATCAGATGCCTACAAAATCTCACATCAGAAGCCATAGATTAAAACCCAACCCAACGTTACAACAGCATTTCGCGGCTGCGCATAATGGCATCGGCCAGTGCATCTACTTCCTGCCGGGTGTTGTACATAGAGAATGAGGCACGGATAAATCCCGGAACACCGTAAAACTCCGTGAGTGGCTGGGTGCACATATGCCCGGTGCGCACAGCGATGCCAAATTTGTCGAGCAGTGTGCCTGCGTCGTAGGAGTGTATTCCGGCCAGATTGAAGGTGACGACACCGGTTTTTTCAGGCGAATTGCCATAGATTGTCAAGCCGGGGATGGCGCTTAGTTTTTCGGTGGCGTAAAGCAGCAGCTCATTTTCATATTGGTGCATCTCCTCCGCACCAACGCTTTGAATGTAATGCAAAGCCGCTTCCAGTCCGAGCGCACCGGCAACATTGGGTGTGCCGGCTTCAAAGCGAAAAGGCAGCTCGTTGAAAGTTGTTTTCCCGAAAGTTACCTCGCTTATCATCTCGCCACCACCCTGATAAGGCGGCAGTTCCTCCAAAATTTCCTTTTTGCCGTAAAGCACGCCGTTGCCCATAGGACCATAAATCTTGTGCGCCGAGAAGCAATAAAAATCGCAATCGAGCGCCTGCACGTCCACAGGCAGATGTGCCACTGCCTGGGCGCCGTCGATGAGTACGCGGGCACCGGCATCGTGCGCCAGCTTTACCAGCTCTTTGGCCGGATTGATGGTGCCGAGCGTATTGGAAACATGTGCAAAAGCCACCAGCTTTGTTTTGGTTGTAAGCTTTCGCTTAAAGTCATCCAAATCCAAAACGCCATCCTGGGTGATGTCAGCCACACGCAAAGTGGCTCCCCGCCGGCCACACATGAGCTGCCACGGCACAATGTTGCTGTGATGCTCCATGTACGTGATCAAAATTTCGTCGCCGGCTTCTACAAAACGCTCCCCGAAAGTAGTGGCCACCAGATTGATGGATTCGGTGGTGCCTTTGGTAAAAATGATTTGCTCCGCGGCGGGCGCATTGATAAACCGAGCCACCGATTGCCGTGCCTGTTCGTAAGCGGTGGTAGCCTGGATGCTTAGCTTGTGGGTGCCACGATGGATGTTGCTATTTTCGCTTTGGTAATAATCTGCCAGTCGTTGCAGCACCTGCCGCGGCTTTTGGTTGGTGGCAGCGTTGTCGAGGTAAATGAGTGGTTTGTTGTATACCGTGCGCTGCAAGAGCGGAAAATCTTCTCGTATTTTTTCTACATCAAAATTCACGTGAGCCTATTGTTTAAATCCCGTATCACAGGAATGTTTTAATAATTACCATCAAATTTACAATCGTCATTTAAACATCAAAAAACCGTGTTTGTTATCCAGCGGCTGTATGTTTTGCCGGCGATGAGAAGCACTTTGTCAAAACTCAACAGCCTGGAGCTCATTATTGGTGGGGGTCAACACAGGATTTACATTTTCAACCTGAACCCTGACAGTGTTATGAATATCAACCCTATCTTTGCCACTTTATTAATACAATAAAACAATCACCAATCATGGACGAAAAATTGGCTGCCTTCGGGCGTTTGCTCACAATAATGGACGAGCTGCGCGCCGGCTGCCCCTGGGACAAAAAGCAAACTTTCGAGAGCTTGCGCTATCTCACCATCGAAGAAACCTACGAACTCTCCGACGCCATTCTGGAAAACAACCCCAAAGAAATTTGTAAAGAGCTGGGCGACCTGATGCTGCACCTGGTGTTTTATGCCAGGATAGGCTCCGAAACCGGCGACTTCGACATAAAAGACGTGCTCGACGGCATCGCCGAAAAGCTTATTGCGCGACACCCGCATATTTATAGCAATGTGCAGGTGGCTGATGATGAAGATGTAAAAAACAACTGGGAAAAGATAAAGCTAAAAGAGAAAGGCCGCAAGACGGTGCTGGGCGGCGTGCCCAACTCGCTGCCCGCCATGGTGAAGGCTTTCAGGATGCAGGAGAAAGCGCGCGGGGTGGGCTTCGACTGGAAAGAAACCGAGCAGGTATGGGAAAAGGTGAACGAGGAAATCGGCGAGCTGCTGCAGGAAGTGGCGCGCGGCGATGCAGCCGCGATGGAGAAAGAGTTTGGCGACCTTCTGTTTTCGTTGGTAAATTATGCGCGTTTTATTGGTGTTAATCCCGAAGATGCTTTGGAACGAACCAACCGCAAATTTCTGCACCGCTTCAACTACATCGAGGAGCAGGCACGCAAAAATGGAAATGCGCTGCATCAGCTTTCGCTGGAGCAGATGGATGCCCTTTGGAACCAAGCCAAACGGGAAGAGGAAAAATAACAAGTCTCAAATCGCAAATCACAAAAAAACAATCCTCACGGATGGGCAACCCAAAGCAGAAGGCTATTATCAAGATACGAGATTTAGCGCTTACGCTGATGGTTTGTTTGCTGCTGGTCGCACCAGCGTCTGCTCAGGACACCTTACCGGAGCTGCACATCAACAAGGATTATCTGCTTTCGGCTGCTACCGACGCTGCCAACATTGCCATCGCTCCTGTGGGTTGGGATGGGAGGCAATGGCTGGGTTTTGCTGCCTTTACGGGCGTCACGCTGTTGCTTTTTACGCAGGACGAAGCCATCCGCGATTTTTATCTGCGCAACCACACCACCGCCCAGGACAATATTTCTAAATATGCACTCGATCCGCTGGGGAAATGGTACCTGGCGGGGCTGCTGGGCGGCATGTATATATATGGTGTAGCAGCCAACGACGGCCACACCGAAACGGCGGCTCTGCTCACCGGCAAAGCGGTTTTGCTGACGGGTGGCTACACGCTGCTGCTAAAAAGCCTGTTTCAGCGCGAACGCCCTTATGCCGGCGATCCGGCCAATCCAAACACCTGGAACGGTCCGTTGGGTGGCTGGGGCGACAACTCTTTTCCATCCGGGCATTCGTCGGTGGCCTTTGCAGCAGCTACGGTGCTCAGCGCCTACTACCACGAGCGCCGCTGGGTGGGCATCACCGCTTTTTCGCTGGCCTCGCTGGTAGCGCTCTCGCGCACCTACGACGACCAGCACTGGGCAAGCGACGTATTTGCAGGAGCAGCATTGGGCTATGCGGTTGGCCGACTGGTTTACAACAACTACCAGAAACAGAAAATAACCGTTACACCCTTTAGCAGCAGCGGATTTACAGGCCTCACGCTGAGTTATACTTTCAGGTAGTGTCCGGAAGAAAACAGGAATTCCACGGCAGATTCTTCGCAGGGCGCGGGGCGAAGGGCGCGGGGTGCAGGGCGAAAAGCGCAAAGCAAAAAAGATGTGGTAAAGTGTAGCGGAAAATTATGGCAATTGTCTAATGATTTTCAGCCCATTCTTTGGCTTTGCTGATGGCGATAGGAATGGCACGACCTTCGTCCATTTTTTCTTCTTCCACGAGCGCGTTGGCAATTTCGATGGCTTTGTCTCTTACTTTTTTTCCCAGATTCTTCATCGAATCGGGATAATCATTTTTTGTCCAGGGCATAGTATTAGTTTTAGGTTGTTAATAATAAAAAAACACCAACAACAAAAAATGGTTTAGAAGCAGTTGCAAATGTTCAGAGCACAAGCGATGAATCACGCAGTTGCCTTCATTTCTCTGGATTATTGGCAGGTTCGCTGATAAGCTATCTGCAATGTGCGTCGGCTGCGCTGCTCAAGCAAAATGCGACACCCCGTCACATAAGTTTGCAAGTCAACACTTTCGAAGTGGCGGATGGTGAGCAGTTCCAGGCCTTCGTTGTAGCGTATCTCGAAATCTTCGCCCAGCACCTCAAGCAGTGTCGACAGCTTGTGCTGCGGATGATTGATGCAGACCGTGAAACTGATGGCCGAATTTTGCATCAGGTTGATGCGGATGTTCTGATCAGAAAAAACGCCGAAAAGGATTTTCAATTTTTCTTCATTAATAAAAGAAAAATCGCGTGTGGAGAACGAAAGCAGCAGTTGCTCTTTTTTTAAAATAAAAAATGGAATCAGTGTGTCGGACTGTTCGCTGGCATGGATGACGGAGCCGGGCAACTCCGGATGGAAAAACGACCGGATGCGCAACGGGATGTTCTTGTTGCGCAGCGGCTTGATGGTTTTGGGATGTAGAATTTTGGCGCCATAATAGGCAAGTTCGATGGTTTCGCGATACGACAGCGCAGGAATAAGTTGCGTGGTGTCGAAATACACCGGGTCGGCATTGAGCAGGCCGTCCACATCTTTCCACACGATAACTTCCTGCGCATCGAGGCAATAGGCCAGCACGGCAGCCGTAAAGTCGCTACCTTCGCGCCCCAGCGTAGTAGGACGACCATCGGTGGTGCTGCCGATAAAACCCTGCGTGAGGATAAAATGTCCGGGGTTGTCGGCCAGAACGGTGCGAACATGCGTCTGAATGCGCTCACAGGTCTGAGGCCAAAGGATGGCGGCGCCGCGAAAATGATTGTCGGTTTTTAGAAGTGATGGCGCCGGAAGCAGGATGTTGGATAGACCTTGCTCGTCGAGCCAGAGGCTAAGAATAGCTGTGGAAATCAATTCGCCGAAAGACACCACACGATCGTAAAACTCGTCGTAGCCAAAAGATGGGTTCCCGGCTACTACCGAAAGGTTGAGCAGAAACCCCTCCAGAAGGTGATGCACTATATGATGTGCGGGAAACAGATCGTTGATAATTTGTGCATGGTACTGCTGCACTTTGCTGATGCACAGATCTGTATTTCCCGTCTTGTGCCAGGCAGCATTTACCACCTCCTCGAGCATATTGGTGGTTTTGCCCATGGCCGAAAATACTACCACCAGCTCCTGCTGCCATTCCCGACGAATTATGGAACCGGCATTCCTTACCGCTTCTGCACTATTGACGGAAGCCCCGCCAAATTTGAATATTTTCATTTATTAATAAAAAAGAAATAGCAAAAATAGACAACATTGCCAATTTACGATTTTAGATTTTAGATTTACGAATAAAAAGAAAAGTGGGTTTTGAATACATTTAGCCTGGTTTATTCACAAACATTTATAGAACACGGATACTTCGACAGGCTCAGCAACAAACACGGATGTTGCAGATTTACACAGATAAAGACTAAAATCCCCCGCATAAGGCGGGGCAGGCAGTGCAAATCCGTTGTATCTGCGTCACGTGTCCGGCTACTGACGGATCAGTGTTCAATTGAAGTATGTGATGAATGAGTCCAGTCTAAAAAGGTTTTGGCAAAATTAGGCATAAAAATTCAGGTTTGGAGCTGTTCATAAGATGGTGTTGTAACTGTCACAATAGCAATGAGTTAAAAATTTATGAACAATCTTGTAAG
>JAAYIU010000276.1 GCA_012523265.1 Bacteroidales bacterium
AACTGCCGCCCACGGTTGTCTTTGCAGCGAACATCTACTATCGAATACTTCATCAATGGTATCTCCGGAACCATGTCGGCAGGCAGGTATTCCAGACTTTCGATTACAGAATCATCGGGCAACGGCAGCATGGCGTTCAGGAAGCTTATCAAAAGGTGCGGGTGCTGCCCGAATATCTTTTTAAAAGTCAGATCGTTTTTTGGATCAAGATAATGCATAGCGAAAGTGTTTTGGCAAAGTTACTTTTTAATACTGAAATAAAAATCAGCGATCTGCTGTTATTGATAATAAATAAAAACAATGAAATTTCAACTAAACGGACAGGAATACATCGAGCTGATGAAGCTGCTAAAATTTGTGGGATTGACAGATACCGGCGGCGACACCAAGCAGGCCATCGACGAAGGACTGGTTCAGGTAAATGGCCGGCAGGAACTCAGGCGACGGTGCAAACTGCGCGCTGGCGACGAGGTGTTATTTGATGGCACCACCATTGTCATTGAAGTTTAAAAAATCAGTCGCTAAACCGTTGCGATTTTCTGTTGAATCCACCGCCGCGCATTCACAAAGGCTTCTATCCAGGGCGTAATCTCGTCATTGGTTCGATCGGGCGGATAATGTCCCCACTGCCACGGCAGTATGCTACGCTCCAGGTGGGGCATCATGGCCAGATGGCGCCCGTCGTCGGAGGCAATGGCTGCGGCAGCTCCCGGCGATCCATTGGGGTTGGCCGGATATCCAGCGTACGAGTAACGCATCGGGATGTTGTAATGGGCTTCGGATTCCGGAAAGCCAAATCTCCCCTCACCATGCGCCACCCAAATCCCCAGCCGCGAGCCTGCTAATGAACGAAGCATCACCGAATCGTTGTTTTCTATCTCCACATTTACAAATCCTGATTCAAATTTTCCTGAAGCATTGTGCAGCATTTTTGGATGCTGCCGATGTTCTGGATAAATAAAACCGAGTTCAGTCATTACCTGGCAGCCATTGCAAACGCCAAGGCTGAGGGTGTCGGGGCGATCGTAGAAATCCTGCAGTGCCTGGCGGGCTTTTTCGTTGTAAAGCAATGCAGCAGCCCACCCTTTGCCGGCGCCAAGCACGTCGCTGTTAGAAAATCCTCCCACAAAAACGATAAGATGAATATCCTGCAATGTTTCACGTCCGGTTATCAAGTCGGTGGTGTGTACATCTTTCACGTCCATGCCGGCCAAATACATCGACCAGGCCATCTCGCGGTCGCCGTTCACACCTTTCTCACGGATGATGGCTGCCCGTATGCCTGAGGGTTTCCTGCGGTTGACGTCCAGCCCGAATTGTTGCAACGTCCCTTCAAATCCTGCCATAAAACGAAACTTAAGTGGCTGACGTTTGTAGTTGCCAAATCGCTCCAAAGCCAGCGCCGGTGTGGATTGATGACGGTCGAGCAGGTAGGATGTCTTGTACCAGACATCGCGTAAAGAATCGATATCAAATGTGAATGTGTGCATCAAATGATCGATGATAAGTTGCCTTTCGGCAATGGGGCGACCTATTGCGAAAGCCTCCACCCCCGCCGCAGCAAGTTGCCCGGCAACTTTGTCGGCGGTGCGCGTTTGGATAATCACGCCGGGTTTTTCACTGAAAAGCACTTGGATGAGATCGTCAATATCCAGTTTATTGAGGTTTACCGACATGCCGCCGGATGTATTGGCAAAGTTCATTTCAAGCAGAGTAGTGACAAGTCCGCCCGCCGAGACGTCGTGACCGGCCAAAATCATTTCCTGATTAATAAGCTGCTGAATGGCATCAAAAGCTGTGGCAAAATAAGAAGGATCAGCCACCAACGGCGTTTGCGTGCCGGGCTGATTTAATATTTGCGCAAAGCTGCTACCGCCCAATGCGAAAGCCGATTTGGAAAAACTTACGTAGATGATTTCGGTATCTTCTTCCCGAATCAAAACCGGCTTAATGGTTTTACGGAAATCACTCACCTCTGCTGCCGCCGAAATGATGACGGTGCCCGGCGAGAGCACTTTCTGCCCGTCGGGGTAGCGCTGCGTCATGCTAAGCGAATCCTTGCCGGTAGGGATGTTGATGCCGAGTTTTATGGCAAAATTGCTAACTGCCTCCACAGCCTTGTAGAGCCGTGCATTTTCGCCGGGGTTGCGTGCCGGCCACATCCAATTGGCCGAAAGCGACACGCCTTTGAGGCCGCCTCCGATGGGCGCCCACACGATGTTGGTAAGCGCTTCGGCAACCGAAAGTACAGCACCATGCGCGGGATTGATTAGCGAAGCCACCGGTGCATGCCCGATGGAAGTGGCCACGCCGCGAAAATCGTTATAACTCAACGCCGCCACACCACAGTTGTTGAGAGGCAGTTGTAGCTCTCCGGCACATTGCTGCAAAGCCACGCGCCCCGTCACAGAACGGTCCACTTTGTTGGTGAGCCAGTCTTTGCAAGCTACCGCTTCGAGCTGAAGCACAGCTTCGATATAATTATGAATTTTGTGTATATCGTAAGAAAGCTCTTCAAAACGCAGTTGCTGGAGGGTATCTTCGAGAACGGTACGCGGCGGCTTGCCAAAAAAGTCGGTGAGATGCAGGTCGATGGGATTAACAGGCTGCGAGGATCGCGCAAACACCAGCCGGTGGTCGCCCGTAACTTCACCCACCTGATAGCTGGGAGCGCGCTCGCTACGCCCCACTTCTTGCAGTAGCTGCAGATCGGCGTTTCGTATCACCAGTCCCATGCGATCCTGCGATTCGTTGCCGATGATTTCTTTGTCGGAAAGGGTGGAATCGCCGACAGGCAACTTTTCGAGATGAATTATTGCGCCGGTTTCTTCGACCAGCTCCGAGAGGCAGTTCAGGTGGCCGCCCGCCCCATGGTCGTGCAAAGTTACGATGGGATTTTCCTCTTTTTCGGCCATAGCCCGCAACGCGTTATAAACACGCTTTTGCATCTCGGGGTTGGAACGTTGCACGGCGTTGAGCTCGATCTGATTGGCAAATTCGCCGGTAGCCACCGACGACACAGCGCCACCGCCCATCCCGATGCGGTAGTTGTCGCCACCAAGCACCACCACGGCATCGCCCGATTCGGGTACATTTTTCAAAGCATCTTTCTCGTAACCATAACCGATACCGCCGGCCAGCATGATCATCTTATCATACCCATATTTTTTATCTTCACCAATATGCTCGAAGGTGAGCACGCTGCCACAGATCAACGGCTGGCCAAACTTGTTGCCGAAATCGCTGGCGCCGTTGGAGGCTTTTATCAACAAATCGATGGGCGGATGATAGAGCCACGGCCGCTCTGGGTTTTGCTGCTCCCACAGGTGGGCAGCTTCCAGGCGCGGGTAGCTGGTCATGTACACAGCGGTGCCGGCCAGGGGCATGCTGCCGGTGCCGCCGGCCATGCGGTCGCGAATTTCGCCACCCGTTCCGGTAGCGGCGCCGTTGAAAGGCTCTACCGTTGTGGGGAAATTGTGCGTCTCGGCTTTCAAAGAAATCACCGATTGGCGGTCGCTGAGTTCAAAACAGGCAGCGGTATCCTGGCGTGCTGGCGCAAATTGCGTGATCGCCGGCCCACGCACAAAAGCCACATTGTCTTTGTAAGCGGACACTATTTTATTAGGATTTACCGCAGAAGTCTTTCGTATCAACGAAAACAACGACTCGGGCATCTCTTTGCCATCGATGATAAAAGTGCCATTAAAAATCTTGTGGCGGCAGTGCTCGGAGTTGACTTGCGCAAAGCCATACACTTCGCTGTCGGTGAGCGGGCGCCCCAGCCGATTGCTAAGCTGGTGCAGATATTCCACCTCTTCGTCGCTCAGCGCCAGACCTTCTGTAGTATTATAGGTAGCAATATCGCGGATAGTTTTTATGGCTTCAGGAGTGCGGTTGATGCTGAAGAGCTGCTGGTCGAGCTGGCGGTAGTGCGTCGAGAGCATCGGGTCGTAGGCGGGTGTTTCGGAGGCAGCCTGCACAAAAACTTCCATGCGCTGCAGGCTGTCGATGCCCATATTGCGGGCTATCTCCACCGCGTTGGTACTCCAGGGAGTGATCATCTCTTTGCGTGGCCCCACAAAGCTCCCCTGCAAACGCTCCTCCCGGATGCGCGAAGCGCCACCCAGAAGCCAGGTTAACTTTTGAATGTCGTCATTAGTGAGCGCTGCCGACGATTCGAGCGCATATATTTTACCGTCGTGCCTGAAGAAGCTGATCATGATGTTGGTATTTATGATAAAAAATTGCTGTAATAATCAGGTGCAAAAATAGGTGTTAATTTAGAAGGAAGAGGTGAGTGGTGAGAGATGAGAGATGAGTGGTGAGAGATGAGAAAGCAGAAAGTAACAGGTAATAAAAGACCAATAAAGCCTTCCTCCATGTTCTCTGCGCCTTCTCTGCGTTCTCTGTGGTTAAAAAATATTTGCGGAAACTAGCTTCATCAGCGAAAATTAGCGGACAGCCAAAAGAATCCAAGAATTAACACCAATCAGGCGAATGAACACGAATTCATTTTTTTAATAATAAAAACAAAGAAAAACCTCTGCATCTCCGCGCCTCTGCGGTGAAAAACAAAAAAAAAGCGCACGAAGTATTTCTACAAAAGTTGCAGAGATTTCCCTCCGTGTTCTCTGTGTCTCCCTTGCGTTCTCTGTGGTTAAAAAAAAATCGCGGACGGCAGTTTTATCACTACATTTTTCCCGTCGCAACAGGAAAAGTTCTATTTTTGCGGCTCAAATTTTAATGCCACCTTAGCTCAGTCGGTAGAGCAGCGCATTCGTTATGCGCGGGTCGAGGGTTCGAGTCCCTTGGGTGGCTCTAAAAAGGGGAGACTTTCGGGTCTCCGTTTTTTTTTTACAAAAATAATTTTCACTATTTCCTTGGCAGAAATTAAAATAGAAATATCTTTGCACTCCGTTTACGGGACACAGTTCAGAAAAATTATGGGAGTTTAGCTCAGTTGGTTCAGAGCATCTGCCTTACAAGCAGAGGGCCACTGGTTCGAATCCAGTAACTCCCACCACAGGCCACCTCATTCGGGGTGGCTTTTTTGTTGAAAACGTCCGCGAATTTCCGTCAAAACGACTGTCCGCGAATTACCGCCAATTAGGCGAATTAACGCGAATCAATATTTCCATCTTTTTTCATTCCGAAATCACACGAAGGAAGGCTGTCCGCGAATTACCGCCAATTAGGCGAATTAACGCGAATCAATATTTCCATCTTTTTTCATTCCGAAATCACACGAAGGAAGGCTGTCCGCGAATTGTCGCCAATTAGGCGAATTACCGCGAAAAGACCTCATCCCCCAGCCCTCCCGATAATCGGGACAGGCATTCTCCTTAAGGAGAAGGGGAGCGCCAGCGCACAGGCCGCTGCTGTGGATGATTTCGGGCGGAAGGTGAAATTTTCAAGCGAATTATCGCGCATGTTTTTTTATGTCCACATGCCCTCCTTCATCAGACGGTGAAAGGTTG
>JAAYIU010000020.1 GCA_012523265.1 Bacteroidales bacterium
ACTCGAATTAAGAACCGATATAGATGCGAGATACCCGAGCACGTTTACAAATGAACAGAAAAACGGATGGATAAACGAGGGCATGGAAATATTGGCTTCCGAAATCGGAGAAATCGATACGGCATTATTTGAAACAACCGAGGGAACAGCAATATACAAGATGCTGGACGATATGCGAATGGAGAATATTAAGTCACTACTGGTGGGCGATGTGCCTTATGATGCGGCAGGACAGAATACAGAACTGGTAAGACCGAGTTATATGCTTGCGACAGAGAGATATTTTGCGCTATACCCGGAGCCGAGCAAGACGGGGATTGTGATAACGGTGACATATCAAAAGCAACCGCCGCCCGTATCGGAAGATGATGACGAGATCAAATTAAGGACAAAGTATATCCCCGCTTTAAAGTATTATGTCATGGGTATTATTGCAGAAGCAAATGACGACATTAACAAGGCTAATAATATGTATAGCCAATACAACGCAGAACTCGTTAGAATAAAGATGGACAAGTATAAACACAACGGCAAATATCCTGTAACACGCGATGTAATGGATCTGTCAGGCAGAATAAGGCGGGTTACAAGGACAAAGAGGCGGTAAAATGTTTAAGCCAAAATTAAGACAATTGCCCTATAAAAGCAGAATAGTTGTTGCATACCCCGGCATGGGGCTGAATAACGGTGCGCCCGTTCTGGACTTGAAAGATGGTGAATTGACAGAGGTTCAGAACGGATATAGCGGGGCGTACCCTTCTTTTGAGGTAAGACCGCCCCGTTCTAATTATGCAACCGCTCTGACTACTCCAAAAGGCATGGGAAAGCGACAGGACGATTACCTTGTTGTGCAGGATGGTACGGCATGGAAAAAGTGGAACACCACATCAGAGGAATGGGATAGCCTTGCCTCAGAATTAACTTCCGCAGATTGTGATATTATCGACTTTATGGACAAGACCATTCTTGTGAATGGCACAGACAAGAAGTATTGGGATGGTTCAGCTTCGGGCGACATATCCGATATGCCAGCTTCCCATTTCCTTGCGGTTCACCGAAACAGGCTTTATACGGCAAATACAGGAAACCAAAACCTGAACATTTCAGCCTTGCGGAAATACGATGATTTTTCTACGGCGGGGGATGCCGCAACGATAGTTGTTGAGACACGGGATGGCGGCGGTTGTACTGGCTTGGTGCAATACCGTGACCATATCATATTTTTCAAAGCCACGGCTATGCTTGAACTTTTCGGAACAAACCCAAATAACTGGCAAATGCAAGTTGCTTCGGAACAAATCGGCTGCATATCTCACAGAAGCATTGTCGAGGTAAACGGTATTCTTTACTTCCTGTCAAACGAGGGCGTGAGGGCATACGGCGGCGGGAGCGACCCTGAACTGATTTCATTCAATGTGCAGGGCTACATAGACGATATGGACAGGACAAGAAGAGCGGCGGCAGGAACAGATGGGAGAAGATACTACATATCCTTGCCGGTAAGCAATGATGGAAATGTCCTGCTTGTTTATGATACCTTAACTAAAACATGGATGGCAGAGGACGACACAGCGATAATCGCGTTCAC
>JAAYIU010000368.1 GCA_012523265.1 Bacteroidales bacterium
GATCGTAGCCGGTGATAAAGATCACCTTAAAAGTATAGGGTTTAAGCTTTTGCAGCAACTGAAACCCGGTTCCATCGTTGAGTTCGATGTCCAGCAAAACAAGCTCCGGCTTGGTTTCCCGTATCAGCGCGTAGCCGCTCGCTACCGAATCGGCTTCGCCCACCAGCTCCACTTCGATAAAATACCCGGCGAGCAGTTGTTTGTTGGTAGCCCTTACTTCCGGGTTGTCGTCGATTATTACTGCTTTAATCATTGTTTAAAATTGGAATTTGTAGAAACACCCGCACCCCGTGTCTGGTTTCGTCGCAGTCGTGCAAGTTTTGAAATTCAAAAGTAAGCTCTTTTTTACACCTTCGCCGGATCAACTTTTTGCGCTGCCAAAAAATATCGAGCGCTTTGCTTTTGTGCTGACTGTAGTGATTGTTTGAAAGCCCTCTTCCGTTGTCCAAAATCTCCACCTCGATGTAGTTTTCTTTTTCATCAAATTGCAAGCTCAGTTTTCCGGGATAGTCGATATCTTTCAATCCGTGTTTGATAGCATTTTCGACAAAGGGCTGCAGGAGCATGGGAGGGATTTCGATAAACGCGGTTTCCATCTTCGGGTCGATGGAAAAGCTGACGGCAAAAGGATTTTCTTTTCCGGCTCTTTCCAGCGCTATGTAGTTTTGAAGCATCTCTATTTCCTCGCTCAGAGTGATGCGTTCGCGCGAAGAAAACTCCAGCACCGAGCGGCTCAGCGAGGCAAAGCGGCTGAGATAATCGGCGGCTTTTACGGCTTCATTTTTATACAAATAACCCTGTATCGATCCCATCACATTAAAAATAAAATGCGGATTCATTTGCGAAAGCAGCAGTTGTTGCCGCAACACGCTTTGCTTAAACCGGGCCTGCTTGTGCCGAAAAATCAGCAAAGCCACCACCAGCACGATCAGTAGAAAAAGAAAACCAATAAAAAGCCACGACAAACGGATGCGCTGCTTGGTGATTTTGTTTTCGGCGGTGAGCAAACTGATCTGTTGCTCTTTTTGCTCGTTCTGATATTTTGCCTCCAGCTCCTCAATGGTCGTGCGGACATCCTCGTCGCGGAGCAGGGTTTTGTATTTCTGCAGCGAATCGTTCCAGGCATAAGCCGCGCGATAGTTCCCCAGCTCAAAATTCAATTCGTACAGTAAGTCTAAGCACTTCAGTTTTTCGGTAGAATAGCTGGCGATGTCGTTGTCTTGAATGTTTTCATTGGCCAGCGCCAGTGCTTTTTTGGGTTTCCCCAATGCCTGATAGAGTTCCGCCTTGAAGTTGTGGCTAAAAATGATGTCGTACGAATCGTTGCTAAAATAGTGCTCTGCCTCTATGGCCAGTTCGAGCGCTTTTTGTGGCTGCCACAATTCCTTGTAAGTGGCGGCGCTGTTGGTCAAAGCCGTGTTGATTCCCTGATCATAATCTGCCTGGCGGCTTATCATCATCATGGTATCGTAAAAGGCAAGCGCCTGATGGGGCTTCCCTTTGTCGCGGGCTATGCCGCCAAGCCCGTTGTAAATCTTCACCAAATCGCCCAGCGAAGCACAACCTTCAACATCCTTTAGCTTGTAAGCTTTGCGGAGATACTCTTCCCATTTTGGGGTGTTTTGGTTCTCCCTGAAAATATTGCTCATCGAAATGTAATGGTAACAAATCCGCTCCTGGTCGTTGGCGGTCTCTTTTATGTTGAGCGCATAGAGCGCACATTCGATGGCCTTGTCGTATTGCCCCAGGTAGTTGTAGTTATTCGCCAGGTTCATGCTGATTTTTGCAATGGTGCTGCTGTCGCGGCTTCGCTCCGCGCTTTGCAGCCCCAGCTCGTAGGCTTCGATAGATGCCTGGTAGTCGCTGGTAATCCAATACACAAACGCCAGATAGTTGGCGATGGAAGCAATTTTGGTGTCGTCCTGAATGTTTACAGCAATTCTCAGCGCAGCTTTCAGATGGGCAATCGAAGCCTGAAAATCTCCCTCCTCATCCAAAAATTCGCCGTAGGCAAAGTAAGCCTCCAGCAGCTGAAGGCTGTCGGTGGCATCGCTGATGGATTGCAGTAAGCTCCGCGCTTGTGGGTTTTGGGAGGCAGAAAGCGAATCAGGATGTGGTGAAATTGGCGGCTCGCCGGTGGTGGCAGGAACAGCCGCCGCAGTGACAAAACAAAATGCGAAAACAAAAAACCAAAGCCTCATGGTTTTGTAGCGGTTACAAGATTAGTTATGTGCGTAAATGATAGCCTGACAAGCATTGTGAGGCAAAAGTAAATTAAAAAGCCACGCGCACCGCCGGATTTTTCCACCGATGTGATGAAAATACTCCTTTGAAAGGAAAAGGATTAGGAGCCTGTTTAGGAAATTAAAATCCCCCATCCCTGTTTGTGGGGATTAATTCCCTACTTTTGTCTACTGAAAAATTAATAACCCGGGTTTTAATTCCATCGAATTCGATGGGTTTAGAAATGAAAAAAATCATTGAAGAAAGATGAGTTTTCAGAAAAATAAATTATTTTTGCCAAGTTACGTCAAGACAAGTTTATGTCAAAAACATTTGGTAATAAAATAAGGGCGCTTCGGGAGGGAAAACAAATCCCTCAACGGCAATTGGCTGCTGCGTTGGAAATTGACACGGCAACATATTGTAAAATTGAAAAACGCGACAGAAGGGCTAAAAGAGAACAGGTAACCGTTCTTGCAGACTTACTTGAAGTTGATTCAAAAGAGCTGATTCGTTTATGGTCGGCAGACAAAGTTTACGACATTATTGCCGAAGAGGAAGAAGCAACACAAATTCTAAATATGGTTGCGGAAACCATTTTAAAGTATCAAGATAAAACTGCCAAAGCATGAAGCCGTTACAGAAATACAGGGGAGGAAAATCAAGGGAAATTCCTCATTTAATAAAACACATCCCACAATTTAGTGGACGATACATTGAACCGTTTTTTGGAGGTGGTGCGTTATTCTTTCATTTAGAACCAAAAAAAGCAATCATAAATGACATTAACTCAAAACTAATGGCGTTTTATTTGGGTGTAAAAGACAACTTTGAAACCCTAAACGCTGAATTAACTGAAATAAAAAAAATATATAAAATAAATCGAAAAAGGTTTGAAGAGCTAAAAGCCAAAACGCCTGACAAACGAGTAGATGATGAAAACGAACCACTTTATTATCAAATCAGGGATATGTTCAATGATTTGACAGAAAAAAAATATTCTGATGCTTTCCTTTATTTCTTCATCAACAAGACAGCGTATTCAGGAATGATACGCTATAATGCCAAAGGCGAGTTTAACGTGCCTTACGGACGATACGCCAACCTAAACACTTCATTGGTTACTAAAGCACACAGCAACTTGCTTTCTGACACAGAAGTTTACAATCTTGATTATTCTAAGATTTTTAAAATGGCAGAAGAGAATGATTTTATGTTTTTGGATCCACCCTATGATAGTGTTTTTTCAGATTATGGAAATATCGAATACAAGGATGGATTTGATGAAAATAATCACATTGAATTAGCCAACCAATACAAACGGCTCAAATGCAAAGCCCTTATGGTAATTGGCAGAACTCCATTAACTGAAAAATTATATGGCGATATGATTGTTGATGAATATGGAAAATCCTATGCTGTGAATATTAGAAACAGATTTAAGTCAGCAGCGAACCATCTTTTGATATCAAATTATGGAAATGAAGCAAGGAAACGTTACCCTCAATTAGAATTTGAAAAAGAATTTGCACAGTAATACGGTATGGCACGAATAGGTAGTAAAGTGATTTTCGTTACAACGTCCCCAAGGACTCCAGCTAAGATGATTCCTGAAGTTGGATTGCTGAGCACCCATTTTTCAGGGCAACGATGGAATACAGAAACACAAAGAGCATTTATGAAGCTATTGAAAGAGGAAAACTTTTTCCATGGCGAGGGGGCTAATGACCCTGCATTTAGTGCAAGAGACCGAATAAACCGAGCGCCAAAAGCACTTGGGTTTGTTATTCTCTCACCTACTATCCGACTAACACCAGCAGGCGAAGAGTTAGTAAGCTCAAGACGAAAAGAGGAAATATTTTTAAGGCAGTTGCTAAAATTCCAGGTTCCTTCGCCTTACCATAAGCCAACAGAAAAGTCGGCTGAATTTTGGGTTAAGCCTTATCTTGAATTATTCCGCTTGATCCGACACTTTGGTTCATTGATGTTTGATGAATTGATGTTCTTTGGTTTGCAGTTAGTTGATTATAGGAAATTTCATGCAGTTGTTCAAAAAATTGACCAATTCAGGATTGCAAAAGCACGTGATGAAGGCAACTACAAGGGATTCCGTGCTGAATATTTAGAAAGAGAACTAAGAGAAATCTATAGCTCCGATATCAGCTCTGGTAACACACAAACAAGAGAAACAACTGATGCTTCAACGGCAAGGTTTTTAAAAACCAAAGCTGGCAATATGCGAGACTATGCAGATGCATGCTTCCGTTATTTAAGGGCAACGGGATTGGTCAATATTTCGCATGTAGGTAAATCAATTTCAATCGTTCCTGAAAAAATTCAAGAGGTCGATTACTTCCTGCAAAATACGGACAGAGAGCCGTGCTTTGTTGACGACGAAGAACACTATATTGCATATCTTGGCAATCCTCAAGTTCCCACTTTATTAACTGACAACAGAGAATTACTTGAACAAAAAATAAGGAGTGAATATCTACAGTTTCAAATACCCGATGGCGCCACATTACGAGAGCTCAAGAACATATTTGCAGACAAGTTAGAAAGCAGAAAAGAGCAAATTCTTACTAACCAGATTGCAGCAATCAAAGACTACCGACAATTTGTGGATATAAACAAAACATTTGACCAGATACTCGACAATTCGCTTTACGACACACCGTTAATGTTAGAGTGGAACACCTGGCGCGCAATGACAATGTTGGACGGTGGAACTATTAAGGCGAATCTTAAATTTGACGACTTTGGTAATCCAATGTCAACAGCACAAGGGAATATGGCTGACATTGTATGCGATTATGGAGATTTTGGTTTAACCGTTGAAGTAACAATGCAAAGCGGTCAAAGACAATATGAAACAGAAGGTGAACCTGTTACACGACATCTTGCGAAATATAAAAAGGAAACCAAAAAACCTGCTTACTGCTTATTTATTGCTCCAAACATAAATGATGCATGTAAGGCACATTTTTACGCATTGCACAAAATCAACATTCAATATTACGGTGGGGCTTCAACGATTGTTCCTTTGCCCTTGAGCGTATTTGTTAAAATGGTTGATGATTCTTATAACGCCGGTTATGTTCCTGAACCGAAACATATTCGACGATTTTTCGAACGTTCAAATGAACTTGCAAACTCAACAAACAATGAAGTAGATTGGTATAACCGAATAACACAAGAAGCCTTAAACTGGTTGACAGAATGAAAAAGGGAGAACGGAGCGTTACAATGAAATTTTAATTCCAACAAAACATTAAAACTTCTTTGGCAGTAAGAGTGCTGATTAGAAGCACCCAAACAGATACAATTAAAATCCCCCATCCCTGTTGGTGGGGATTAATTCCCTACTTTTGTCTACTGAAAAAATTGCCGCTGAATACCTTCTTCTTGTCTCTTTCATAATTTAAACTGGTAAAATTAATAAATACTCACCTTAAACAGTGGTCTAAATAACGGGGAGTATTATATTGTCCAGGCAACAGGAACGGCGCTAAGCAAGGTTATCCCTCCTGTTTCAAGGTTTACACCCAGCGGCCCCCGCACAAAGAAAAGAGAATCAGTACTCGAAAAGCTCTGTGCATTTTTCAATAAGTTCTGGGACATTTCGGGTGGCATCTTTTTAAAGAATTAGTAATCATGGTTTAGAAAACATTCCTGTCGCAAATGTTTGCTATTTTTGCGACAATAAATAGTAAAAAAGATGACTGAAAGCACTGAGGCACTTATACTTGACAGAATATCGAAGGCAGGCAGGGGTGTGCTGTTTGTCGAGAATTTTCGGCACCTGACAGATACAAAATGAAAGGACTTTACACCGTACTATTACTGGTTTTATCCAACATCTTTATGACCTTCGCCTGGTATGGTCATTTGAAGTTTAAAGACATGAACTGGTTTAGTAATTTAGGATTACCAGCAATTATTCTTATCAGTTGGGGAATCGCACTCTTTGAATACACGGCACAAGTGCCTGCTAACAGAATTGGCTTTGATGAAAATGGAGGCCCTTTTAGTTTGTGGCAACTAAAAGTTATTCAGGAGGTGATTACATTGGTCGTCTTTACCGTGTTTACTATCTTCGTCTTCAAAAGCCAGACCCTGCGGTTAAATCATTTAATCGGATTTGGATTTCTGATACTGGCAGTTTATTTTATTTTTAAAAAATAATCCGACGCCTCCTATCATGGTGCCAGCCAATTGCTAACTTTGAAAAGTAAAATTAAACACAAAAAAAACATGCAAACTTTACAGATAAAAATTAGTAACACCGACTTTCAAAAGTATAATTTGGATCGTAAGGAACTTAAATTTACGGATTTGGTGGATTTGATAAGTAGGGAATATGCCAGGCAAGCACTTTTGGAATGCAACGAAATTGCAGAACAAGAAGGGTTTTCAAAAATGACATTGGATGAAATAAATGCTGAAATAAATAATGCGAAAAATAATCACCGCTGAATATTTCAAGACATGGAAATCGATGTTGGATACCGACATTGATGACGGGCTTGAAGCAATTCAAAAAATGGAAGTGGAGCCGCATAGTTTTAAGTTTTACACTTCGGTGTCGGTGATGGCGTCATCCAAAATTGAAGGGGAGCAGCTTGAGATCGACAGCTATGTGAAGCATAAATTGCTCAACATAACGTACCTGCCTGAGCTTACCGAAAAACCAAACGACTTGTACAATGCCTATCTTTTTGCAAAAGAAAAGCAGCTCAATCGGCAAAATTTTATCGAGGCTCACAAGCTGGTAGCCGCTCATTTATTGCCCGAAAAGCAAAGAGGTGCCACAAGGACTATGGAAATGCTTGTGATGGAGCATAAAACCGGCAGGATTCAATTCACAGCTTGTCCGCAATCGATGGTGAAAAAACAATTGGATTTACTTTGGGACGAAATTGAGTATTTGTTAAAACAGAAGATGACCAACGCCGAAGTGTTTTATTACGCAGCCTTTATTCATCTGGTATTTGTGAATATTCATCCGTTTGGCGATGGGAATGGACGCAGTGGCCGGCTACTCGAAAAATGGTTTCTGGCTGAGAAATTAGGCGGAACAGCCTGGTACATAAAATCAGAAAATTATTACTACAAAAACATCGACAGCTACTACAAAAAACTCGCACAATTAGGAATGTTGTACGATGAACTCGATTACCAGAAGTCGTTGCCCTTCCTTTTGATGCTCCCTCAATCTTTGGTTTTTGAGAAATAATTTATCACGAGAATGCTACAACTCATCGGGACGTTTATCGACAACTTAATATTAATTATGGCAGGGGTGTTAATTCTTAGCAAAGTAAAGATTATGAATAAACCCTACATGAAATGGATAGCGATACTGTTAATTTTGATAGGATTGGTGTTGACCGCTAAGGATATTCATGATTTAGCCGGATAAAATGAAAACAAAGAAGTGCCGGAAATTTTTAAAAAAAAGAGGAAAGAGCGCGCTACAATAACAGCAACGAAAAATAGCTTTTTCCGGCTTCCGATCCTGCACCTTTTTTATCTGTAATTGGCCTCGCAGTTGGAGGCGTCGGCGCCGATTTCGATGTAGTAGTTCCACAGGATACCGGTGCCCTGCCAGGTGCCGGTGCCTTGCACGCGCCAGTTGTCGCCGATGGTTTGCAGGGGCAGCGTGATCACATTGCCACTCACAATGCCGTAGGCCGGCTCGTAGCCTGGGCCGGGAAAAGCAAAGTTCTCGATCAGCACCCGCGTATCGCTCGATGGGTCGGCAGTAATCACGGCTTCGTAATCGAGCCGCACGCATGATTCGTCAACCGTCCATTGGCCAAGGAATTTCGCCCGGTCGTCGGTGGGGTTGTTGATGTCGTCGTCGTCCACGCAGGCTGTAAACTGAAACACCGCCAAAGCGAGAAGTGTCAGGAGAGCCAGTGTTGTTTTTCCTATTGTTTTCATGTTTTTATTTTTAATAATTAATGACCAGATTAAAGAATGCGAGGTCAAAGATGCGAAAAAATTAGCCATTAAAAACCAAACTACTTTTTTAAACAACCAACAACGAACAACAGCCTGCCCTGAGCCGGTTTCGACAGGTTTCGACTGGCTCAACCTACGAGCTCAACCACCGCAGCCGAAGGGAACAACGAACAAAAAACCTCCCGCACATGATGCCACGGAAGGTTTTTGTTTTATTAATGAACGGTAGGATACTATTCCGTTTTTAATACTTTAAAGATTTCTTTTTTACCATCCGAAGTTACTTCTACAAAATAAACTCCATTGGTAACAGCACCCGCAGAGCTGCGTGCATCCCACACCACTTTATTTTGCGAAAGCGCTGCATTGGTAAATGTCTTCACGGTTTTGCCGTTGAAATCCAAAATGCGCACGCCGGTTACAGCGCTGCTGTTGACTTCGATGGTGAGCCTGGAAGCAAAAGGATTGGGATAGCAGCGGATACTATTTTTTGCCGGGTTGCCGACGCTTTGCAGCAAATCCAAATCGATAACAATATTTTGAACCACCACGCCTTTGGAGGTGATGATGTTGAGATAATCATACACTATGTTTATTTCCGGGGTGATCATATCCAACTTTACGTTAAACGTGAGATCTTCGCCAGGCAGCATGATATAGGAGAGTTCGTGGGAGAGGTCGCTGATTATCCAATCGAGGTAACCTGAACCAGAAATACCTTCAATGGTGACAGGTGCTCCGGATGGGTTGAAAACCTGCGCTGTTACGCCTTCATAAAGTTGATCCTCCTCAAGTATCCACAGTGTGTCGGGCTGACACACGACATAGCCGGGCGCCAACACCTCAAGCGTGGCGGGAACTTCCAGCAGTGGCTGGTCAGGGTCGTTGGAAGCAATATTCACGGAGCCTTCATAAACGCCTGGCAACAGCTCGCCGGCATTGAAAAGAACATTAATAACGACACATTCACCGGGAGGTACAACTCCTTGCATCGTTGCCGACAGCCAGCCAAAAGTATTGACGTTGCTGGTGAAGGTGACCCCGATGTTGGTAGCCTGATGGCCGCCGTCGCCGTAGGTATCTTCTATCCACATGCGCCAGGTGCCGTCGCCCTGCTCATTCATAAAATCCGACATAATTTGTACGTAGTTGCCACTGGGATGCGCCGATGCTACCACCGCCTCGGTGCCTAGCGGCGACATCAGGTGGAGGCTGCCCTCTTCGGGATAGCTGTCGGTGCTCCAGATATAATTTACCTCAACGACCCACAGCATTTCGGTTCCTTCCACTTCAAACTCTATCCAGTTGGATTCGTCCCAGGTGTTGTAGTCATAGGCCGTAGCTTGCGGACTGTCAGCAACTTCCACGGTCAGATCTTCATACATAGCGCTGTTGGTGGTAATGGAATAATTCAGATCAATTTCTCCGAAATTACAAATTGTAAGCGGTTCCTGGCTGATGCCGCCGGGAGGCAAAATTGTGCTGAGGCTCTCCGGCGTCACGCTTATTTGCGCAAAAGCCTGCTCATCCACAAAGAAAAAATGTGGGTCGGGTGCGCCGATAAAAGGGTGCATATTGCGGTTGTTGGCCTGGTCGGCAGCGAAAAGATAATAGTCGATGCGGCTGCCAGAAGCAGCGGTGGTGATTTCGCCGCTCCACTGTTGGCCGCCGGTGTTGGTCATTGGCGCTGTTTGCCAGGCACCTTCGTTGGCACGGTAAAAAATCAAGACTGAATCGGGTTTAAGTTCGCTTCCGCTAAATGCTTTGATGGTAGCATCCACGGGGTAGCTGTTTTGGTAAGGCATATTTCCCGAAAGCGGAATGTGGCGGATGTGCACCTGATTGAGGTCGGCGAGGCCTTTGGTGCGGCAGTGCAGCGCGTCGGTCGATTCCCAACTGCCCGTAAAACCCATCACTTCGTAGCCCGGCATGGCTTCCTGATAGCTGGCCAGCGCGGCATCGTCCCACTGTGAATTCATGATCGGGACATACACCCGGTCGTTGAGGATCAACGAATTGGAGTAAGGCTGGTTGTTGGGCGTGTAAACTCTGTACACCTCGAACGGCGTGCCGTACGACGATGTCTGTTGCGCAAAATAATTGGCGGTAGCTTCCAGCTCGTCGTATTGCGAATGGCTCTGTGGCACCGAGCGGATCAGCACTTTGTTCACGTCGAGAAATTTGCCCCAGCAGTCGATGTGGTTGATGTAGGTATTATTGGGATCGTCAACTACATGATACGTTTCGATGCCGAGATAATCATGGAAGATATCGTCGATTTGCTGGTGGGTGTATTGTAGGTTTTCTATCCATATCAGATGTGATGATGCTGCGATGCCCATACCGTCGGACATGTAGTTGCCACCACAGGTTTGGATGTCCATCTCAAAAAGGTTAACACCCATATATTGCGCTACTTGTGCGGGAATGGCATTATCGGAAGGACGAGGACGGTTGTAGGTAAAATCGACGATGCCCATCTCGTCGTTGCCATCAAAGACAAACCAGGGGCCGTAGTCGCGTGTCCAGTAGCTGTTGGTAAGAGCAATGATAAAATCGCAGTTGGCCAGGTTAACGCCCTCCTGCGTGTATTTGTTGGTAACGTAAGTTTGCTCGGTGGTAGTAGCTACCAGCGTGGTCACAATACTTTTCTCCGACATGGCTGCTATCAGGTTGTAGGGGATGCCAAAGCTGTAGCGAATCAGCACCGACTGCATCTTATCAAATTCGGCGAAGTTGGTAACCGGCGCCGGGGGCGGGTCGGTAGCGCGGGCGTCTTTCCCGATCAGATGCTTTAGTTTGGCCTCTTCTGCGCTCATGTAGTGCTTCAGCGTGACGGGCTTCTCTTTGTTTTGGGCCAGTATCTGCTGCTGAACCATCGCGAGCGAAAACATCAGCAAAAGCATTGGCAATAAGTAAAATCGTTTCATAAAATGAATTATGGATGATGAATTGTTAAAATTTGTTGCTGGCAAAATTAGACAAAATATGGTCGTTGCCGCGGGCGATTATTTCGTGATCATTTTTGTATGAACTTCAGCAAATATTTCGATGAATACCACTACCTACTACTTACTACCTGCTACTTTCTACTTACTACCTACTCCCTACTACTTTCTAAACAATCCCTCTTTCTAAACAATCCCTCTTTCTTTGCGCAGCTCGCTGTAAGCGTTGTTGAGTTCCTGAAACTTGCGTTTGGCGGCCTCCTGAATATCTTCACCCAGATGGCTCACCTTGTCGGGATGATATTTCACGGCCATTTTGCGATAAGCTTTTTTAATCTCTTCGTTGCTGGCGTCGGGGGTTATTTCCAGGATCGTAAAATTTCGGTACTGATCTTTTACAAACATTGCCTTGATGGAGCCGAAGCTGCTCTGGCTGATGCCCATTAGCAGCGCAATACGCTCGATCATTTCCACCTCTTTGGGATGGCTGTGGCCGTCGGCCTGCGCGATGCCAAAAAGGAAATGCAGCAGTTGCAGCCGTGAGGCCTGATCCATAAAGCGGCCTACCTGGCGCGCTACTGCCGGGAGGTCGTAATCCATCTCCAATATCCGGCGCAGCACCAGGATGTTTTGTTGCGTCACCTCTTCGTCGAACTGGCTGCGCAGGAAGTTGCGCACGTACTCCAGCTCCGACTTCATCACGCGGTTGTCGGCTTTCATCACCGAGCCAGCCAGAATCATCAGACTCATCAGGAAGTCGCCGGTTTGTGTTTGCTGGCGTCGGTAGGTTTGCTGGCGGTAGCCGCCGGTTTGTGTGGCGTTTCCCTTGCCGGGAGGCGGCAGCCAGCTTTCGGCGCCGGAGGCCGCACCGTCGAACATCGATCCAAATAAAAATCCTATCAAAGCGCCGATGGGGCCTCCCAAAGCCCAGCCCAGTCCGCCACCTATCCATTTTCCGTATTTTGCCATCTTAGTTTTCTAATTTCAAAACCGGCAAATGTAGATAAAACAGGCTTTTACCGATGCAGGTAAATTTTTGTAAAGCATTTTTATGCCACGCTTTGCAGGCGCCCGATTGGGCACCCTGCTTAGAGCCTGCTGAAAAACTCAGAAAAATAATATTTCGGTGCGCTGCACCTTAGGTAGTTTCTGGGGACATTATGATCTCTACAAATATTTCGCAGCTCTGCCGCTTTTAAGCAAGCGCTACCTTGATTGAACCAATTTTTATTCTATTCGGTACAGCCGCCCCGGGTCTCTCTTTTTCGTACAATTTGCCGTTTTGCGATTTATCAATGTCCCGAACTGGCAGCAGTTTCTTTTTTAAATAACTTTATCTTTGTCCATTGATAACCTAAAAAATTAGCTAATGATGCAGAAAATCAACGCGTATAAACCCAAAAATAAAATCCGAATCGTAACGGCAGCCTCTTTGTTCGACGGCCACGATGCTGCCATCAACGTGATGCGGCGCATCATCCAGGCCTCCGGCGCCGAGGTAATCCATCTGGGACACGACCGCTCCGTGCAGGACATTGTGGACTGTGCCATCCAGGAAGATGCCCAGGCGGTAGCCATCACTTCCTACCAGGGCGGCCACATGGAGTTTTTTAAATATATGCACGATCTTTTTCAGGAAAATGGTGCCGGCCACATCAAAATTTTTGGCGGCGGCGGCGGCGTCATCCTGCCCGAAGAAGCCGCCGAGCTGCACGATTATGGCATTACACGTATCTATGCTCCTGACGACGGGCGCTCGATGGGTTTGCAGGGGATGATCAACGATCTGCTGAAGAAGGCGGATCGTCCCACAGGAAAAGAGGTAACTCCCGATATTGAGAAAATCAAGCAAAAAGATCTGCTGCACATCTCACAGGTTATCTCTGCTGTGGAGAATTTCCCGGAAAGCATCCGGGGCTTCCTCACCGAAATTCATAACAATTGCAGTCACAACACGCCTGTGCTGGGCATCACCGGTACCGGTGGCTCGGGCAAGTCGTCGCTGATCGATGAAATTGTGCGGCGCTTTCTCGACGATTTCCCCGACAAGACCCTGGGCATCATCTCGGTGGATCCTTCCAAACGCAAGACCGGCGGCGCGCTGCTGGGCGACCGCATCCGCATGAACGCCATCAGCAACCCACGCGTTTATATGCGCTCCCTGGCCACCCGCCAAAGCAATCTCACGCTTTCGCGCTATGTAAGCGATGCCGTTTGTATTTTAAAAATGGCCGGCTTCGATCTGATCTTTCTCGAAACTTCCGGCATCGGCCAAAGCGACACTGCAATCGTCGACCACAGCGACGTGTCGATGTATGTGATGCCGCCAGAATATGGCGCAGCTACCCAGCTCGAAATAATTGATATGCTCGAGTTTGCCGACATCATCGCCCTCAACAAATTCGACAAACGTGGCGCCCCCGACGCTTTGCGCGATGTTAAAAAACAATACCAGCGCAACCACATGCGCTTCGACGAGCATCCGGAGACCATGCCGGTGTATGGCTCGATAGCTTCGCAGTTCAACGATCCAGGCACCAACGAACTTTACCGTGCGTTGATGCAGCTCATCGTCGAAAAAACCGGCGCCCCATTGCAAACCAAGATGCAGGCTGGTGAAGAGATGTCGGAGAAGATACACATCATCCCGCCGGCACGTGTGCGCTATCTTTCCGAAATTTCCGAAACCGTCCGTCGCTATAATAAATGGGTGGAAAAACAAGGCAACATTGCGCAACAGCTTTTTGCCCTGCACGAAAGCATTTCTCTTTTAAAACAAAAAGGCGACGATGCCGCTGCCGATAACCTCCGGCAAGTTTATGATGAAATTGATCTGAATCTCGATCCGCACAACCGAAAGGTGTTGGAGGTGTGGGATGAGAAACGCCGGCAGTTGCGCGAAAAGATGTTTTGTTACACCGTTCGCGAAAGCGAAATATGCGTGGAGACACACACCGAAACGCTGTCGCACTTGCAGGTACCTAAGATTTCGCTGCCGCAATATACGGCGTGGGGCGATATTTTGAAATGGAACCTGCGCGAGAATGTGCCGGGCGAGTTCCCGTTTGCCGCCGGCGTATTTCCGTTCAAGCGCGAAGGCGAGGATCCCACGCGCATGTTTGCCGGCGAGGGTGGCCCCGAACGCACCAACAAGCGGTTTCATTATGTTTCGTTTGGCATGCCTGCCCGGCGGCTTTCCACGGCTTTCGATTCGGTGACCTTGTATGGCAACGATCCGGCGCGACGCCCCGACATTTACGGAAAGGTTGGCAACTCGGGCGTTTCGATCTGCTGCCTCGACGATGCCAAGAAACTTTATTCGGGTTTTAATCTGGTGGATGCCAAAACCAGCGTCTCGATGACCATCAACGGGCCGGCGCCTACGCTGGTAGGATTTTTTATGAATGCCGCCATCGACCAACAGTGCGAAATTTATATCCGTGAAAACGGACTGGAACAGGAGACGGAGAAGAAAATTGCGGATTTTTATAAAAAGCGTGGCACCGAGCGGCCTGCCTATCAGGGCGAGCTGCCCAAAGGCAACGACGGGCTGGGGCTGATGCTGCTGGGCATTACCGGCGATGAGGTGCTGCCCGCCGACATATATCAGCGCATCAAAAAAGATACGCTGAGCCGCGTGCGCGGTACCGTGCAGGCCGACATACTCAAAGAAGATCAGGCACAAAATACCTGCATCCTCTCCACCGATTTTTCGCTCAAACTCATGGGCGACGTGCAGCAATATTTTACCGACAACAACGTGCGCAACTTCTACTCGGTGAGCATCTCCGGCTACCACATCGCCGAAGCCGGCGCCAATCCCATCACACAATTGGCTTTTACGCTCGCCAACGGTTTTACTTACGTAGAATATTACGCCAGCCGCGGCATGGATATCAACAAATTTGCACCAAACCTTTCCTTTTTCTTTTCTAATGGCATCGATGCCGAATACGCTGTGTTGGGTCGTGTGGCGCGCCTGATCTGGGCCAAAGCCATGAAGCTGAAGTATGATGCCGACGACAGGTCGCAAAAATTGAAATACCACATCCAGACTTCGGGACGCTCGCTGCATGCGCAGGAGATCGGCTTCAACGACATCCGCACCACGCTGCAGGCGCTCTACGCTATTTACGACAACTGCAATTCGTTGCACACCAACGCCTTCGACGAGGCCATCACAACGCCTACCGAAGCTTCGGTGCGCCGCGCCATTGCCATACAAATGATCATCAACCACGAGCTGGGACTGGCCAAAAACCAAAATCCGCTGCAAGGCTCTTTTATCATCGAGGAGCTTACCGAGCTGGTGGAAGAGGCCGTGCTGAGCGAGTTCGACCGCATCACCGAACGTGGCGGCGTGCTGGGCGCTATGGAGACCATGTACCAGCGCGGCAAGATTCAGGAGGAGTCGCTTTACTACGAATCGATGAAGCACAGCGGCAAGCTGCCCATCATGGGCGTCAACACCTTCCTCTCTTCCACAGGTTCGCCAACGGTGCTGCCCGGAGAGGTGATCCGCGCCACCACCGCCGAAAAGGAGTATCAGATCACTATGCTCGAACAACTGCACAAAACCTGGCAGCCCGAAGTGGAGCAAAGCCTAAAGATGCTGCGCCAACGAGCCATCGAAAACCAAAATATATTCGACGCGCTGATGGAAGTTACCAAACACGCCTCGCTGGGACAGATCACCGACGCGCTTTTCAAAGTGGGAGGGCAGTACCGCAGGAATATGTAAGCGGTGAAAAAAAATTGTAATATTGTAAAATAAAAATTTTTGTAACCTTTAAAAAAATAAAACAAAATGAATCGAATCAAGCTATTTACAGTATCGTTGATGCTGATGACAGGATTGTGGGGATGGTGTCAGAAACCGCCTTCAAAATTTGGGAAAATTTCTAAGCAGGAAATAGAAGCCACCGTGTGCCCAATAGATTCTTCTGCTCATGCGTATTTTATTTTTGATTTTGGACGAACCTACTTTCAATATGCCACCACCGTTGTTCGTGCCAGTGAAAGCAGCAGCGAACACAAAGGTTTTCAGATGTTTTTTGAAAGGCATTACAGGATAAAAATCCTCGATGACAACGCTTTTGATTGGGCCGACATTGAAATACCCATTTATCACTCTCTTGGCGATAAGGAGGAGGTCACACAATTCAAGGCGGCCACCTATAATAAAAGCGGGGGTAAAATTGAGGATGTGAAATTGCGCACTAAAGACCTGATATCGGAGGAGAAAAATGAAAACTGGGATATCATGAAGTGCGCCATGCCACAGGTAAAAGGCGGTTCGGTAATAGAGGTGAGCTATACTGTAAAATCCGATTTTTACTACAACCTTCAAAGCTGGGCATTCCAGCATACCATCCCCACTTTGCTTACAGAATACCATCTTACCATCCCTGAATATTTTCATTACAACCAGGCACAGCGTGGCTATTTTCATGTAGATTTAAAAACAGATACAAAGCGCAGTTTCATCGAAATAACCTATGAAGACACACACCAAACTATAGTTGGTGGCGACAATAAAAAGAGCAAAAGCACCATTAATTATGATGAAATAATCTTACTTTATACCGCCAGCAACATTCCTGCATTTCCGGTTGAAGCCTATCTTACCACAGCCCAAAATTATATTTCAAAGGTCGATTTTGAGCTGGCCTGGACCAAATTTCCCAACCGAATCGAAAAACATTACACGCTTAGTTGGGACGATATCAATCGCAACCTGCTTAAATCCGGCAGTTTTGGCCTTCAATTAAAACGTGAGAGATTTTTAAATGATGAAGTTGGGCTGATCAAATCTCAGTATTCCGACACCCTCGCATTGATGCAAACTGCCTTTGAGATGGTCAAGAAGAGATTTTTATGGAATGGGAGGAATAGCAAATACGTCAGCAGCACCTTGCGCGATGCTTATAAATCGAAAGCGGGCAACAGTGCCGACATCAACCTGACGCTGGTTGTGCTCTTGCGCGAGCTGGGTCTCGAAGCTTATCCCGTATTGCTTAGTACACGCGCAAATGGCATGATCCATCCCTCGCATCCCTCCTTAAGCAGTTTCAACTATGTAATTGCAATGGCCACCGATGGACAGCGCACTTACCTGATGGATGCCACAGAACCCCTGTCCGAAATTAACCTTTTGCCCACGCGTTGTTTGAATAATGAAGGGTGGATTGTGGATGAAAATAAGTCAGGCTGGATAAAATTACAAAACAGTGATTTTGCCAAATCAGCAACCTACAACCTTGCGCTTGACGAAGAGGGAATTTTCAAGGGCGACCTGCATTATACCTACAACAATTACAGCGCTTATGAAGAACGTCTGAAAGCAGCCCGCGAAACAGATACCGAAAGTTATCTTCAGAAAAAGTTCGACAATATCAGTGGCCTTCAGATTAATAACAGCGAACTCACGGGGGTAGATAGTCTGTACTCCAACGTGGAAGTAAAGCTGGATGTGGAAATTTCGGGGAAGCTCGAAAAAGCAGGAGATCTTTGTTTCTTCGAGCCGATGTTTATGGATGCCTGGAAAAAAAACCCTTTTAAAATTGAAAACCGCGAATACCCCGTCGAATTCGAATATCCCATTACTGACATGCAAAGCATTGCCATTTCTATTCCCGATGGTTTTGCGATAGAAGAATTGCCAAAACCAGCCATTGTGAAACTTGATGATGGCTCGGTAAAGTTTATGTACAGCATTACTCAGTTGGGTAATAAATTGCAGATCATCTCGATATTGTCGATAAATAAAGTGTTCTTTTTACCCGAGCAATATCCTTTTCTTAAGCAGCTCCTCGATATGGTTGTCGACAAGCACAAAGAGCAAATTGTACTTAAAAAAATATAAGCTGCATGGGCAAACGATTTTTGTTGTTTTTAATTCTGATCAGCTGGTTTTTTAATGCATCAGCCCAGGATTTTGGTTTGGCTGCCATGCTTATTCCCGACACATTGTTGCAAAATGCCGATGCCGTTATCAGGTTTCATCATACCGAGATAAATCGTATGTCGGCCGGGAAGGCTGTGATGAAGGTGCATCTGGCTGTTACGGTCCTGAACAAAAACGGGCGCAGCGATGCCTGGCTTGCCCTTCATTACGACAAAAACCGCAAAGTGGAATCTATTCGCGGAAAGTTCTACAATGCCTTAGGGGTTGAGATCGACAAAGTGAAAAAAAGCGATATCAACGATTTTTCCAGTTATACCGATTTTACCTTTTACAGCGACAGCCGTTCAAAACAGCTCGTACCCATCCGAAAGCAATTTCCATATACAGCAGAGTATGAATACGAAATCACACTCAATGGCCTGGTTGGTTTCGATGTGTGGATGCCCGTAACACACGAAGGGCTTGCGGTTGAACAGGCCGACTTTACGGTTATCTATAACATAGAATTTCCGGTATCCTACAAAGCGGAAAACGGTGCGTTTGATTTTATGGAAAATGATGATGGTAAAACAAAAACCTTTCGGTGGGCAATTGGAAATATCCCGGCATTTAAGTCAGAACCCTTTATGCCGCCCAAAAAGGATTTTCTGCCATGGGTGATGTTGGCTCCGCATTCGTTCGAATATGAGCGCACAACAGGCAGCTTCGATACCTGGCAAAACTATGGCGCATGGGTGAATGGATTATTAAAAAACCGCGATAAAATCCCACGGGAAACACATGATAAAATCCTTAAACTTATCGAAGGGGACATTGATACCCGAACCAGCATCCAAAAAATTTATCAGTATATGCAGCGAAATACCCGCTATGTAAATATTTCGTTGGGTATCGGAGGATTTCAGCCCATGGCCGCTGAGGATGTTGACGCAAACGGATACGGCGATTGCAAAGCACTTTCCAATTACACCAAGGCTCTGCTCAAAGTAGCCGGTATCGAATCGTTTTATGCCGAAATTGGGAATGGCAAAGAGCGGGGCAGCTTGTTTTCTGAATTCCCATCCGTCAACCAAACAAATCATGTGATTTTGTGCGTACCTGTGGAAAACGACACCATCTGGCTCGAATGCACCAGCCAGCAGTATCCGTGCGGTTATATCGGCGCAAGTAACGTAAACCGAAAGGCAGTTTTGATTGGCGAGGATGGCGGGCAC
>JAAYIU010000058.1 GCA_012523265.1 Bacteroidales bacterium
GCCTTGAGCGCCGATCACCAACAGGCACAGCCTGTAAAAATAAAAACGAACGATAAGCTGCCTTCGACGAAAATCATGCCTCATGACCACTGCTTGCCACCACGTACCCTCCGCCTCTAACTTCTACCCTCTAATTTCCAACCTCTACCTTCTACCCTCTAAAACAACTGCCAGGCAATTTTACCGATGATAAACCTGCCGGGCGTTTTGTAGCCACCATCGTTGATGTGCACCTCATCGAGGAGGTTTTGTGCCGAGAGTGAAACCAGCCAATGTTTTGTAATTTGTTTTTGGATTTTAATGTCGATGTTAAACCAGGCCGGATACTGCGGTGCGAGGATGTAGGTGACGTCGGGGATGTTGCGGTCGTTGATCCAGCGTTTTCCGGTATATTTTCCGGTGACGTTTACATGCACCCACTTGTTTATCCAGTTGATGCCTGCGTTGGCATGATGGTCGGGGACGTCGGTAAGATGATTTCCGGTAAGGTCGGGGTCGGCGACAGTTTTGGGTGTAAAATCGGTGATGCGGGTAAAGTTGCGTGTATAGTTTGCGAACACCATGATGTTGTTGGTAATCTTCCCGGACACTTCTGCTTCGATGCCGGCAATTTCTACGCCGCTGATATTTTGCGTTTGGTACACCGGGCTGATGGTGTAGCCCATATCCACAGAGTCGCCGGTGCTCACGGCATACATATAGTCGGTGCCGTGCGAGTAGAAAGCGGTGATGCCGGCATACCAGCCCGACGCCGAGCGGTGGTCGAAGCCTGCCTCGAAGCTGGTGAGGTATTCAGGACTTAAATCGGGGTTGGCGATGCGGAAGCCATTTTTGCGCCGTCCGGAGCGGCAGAGATCGTCGAGCACCGGCGCCCTGAAACCACGCGCTGCCGAAACATAAATCCGGGTATTGCCGCCAAAAAGCCAACTTGCCGAGAGCTTGGGATTTACAGCAAACCACTGGTGGTCGGTCATTAGCGTGTCGGTAAATCCGGCCAGGTATTCCAAAGAATAGGATGGGTCAGAAATGGTATAAACGCCATCGTAAAAATGCGCTCCGTCGAGCCTGATGCCTGCATTTATGCGCAACTGTTCGTCGATGAGCGTTATCTCGTCCATCACAAAAAGGCCGGCCATATCCATCCTGCCTTCGTTGTCGATTTTGTCGGAGGCGGTGTAGTAAATGTCGGCGGCATCCACGCTGCCCAGCCGAAGTTCGCCGCCCCACGTAAGCTGGTGATGGCTACCCAGACTACGCGATGCGTTTAGCAAAAGCCCGGCATCGGTGCGTTTGCTTTCTACATCATACAGGATGTATTCGCCTTCGCTAAAATATTCGTTGACGCGGTAATAGTTTTCGCGCAGCAGGAAAAGCTTGCCGCGCAGCCTGGTTTTTCCTGTCAGGCCGTTGTAGGCCAGTTTGCTAAAGATGGTTTGATGCGACGACCAGGAGCCGTCGTCTTCGTAGATTTTGATGCCGCGTCCGCGTTTATCGTTGTAAAAAGAGACTTCGGCTTCGATTTGATGATGGTTATTAATCTGTGTGCCAGCTTTCATTTGTGCAGCTTCTTCGCGCAGAAACGAAGGCACCACCACCGAATCGTAGAGCAGCATGGTTTCTTCGGGTTGGTTGATGTATCCGTCGCTGCGGCGCAACATGCCGTTCACTTCGTACCAAAATGTGCGTTTGGAAGTGTCGGTGCTGGTGCCGGCTACTTTCAGACGACTGCCCAGGGTTTTCCATTGGCCGGCTTCGGCTTCGGCCACCACCTGCAAGGGTTGCTGCGGACGGCTGGTGATGATGTTGATGGCGCCGCCCATCGCGCTGCTGCCGTACATAGCCGACGCCGGCCCTTTGGTAATTTCGATGCGTTCCACGTGTTCGGGCTGGATAAAATTCCAGTTCACGCTGCCGCCATCGGATTTGTTGACGGGGATGCCATCCACCAGCACCAGCGTGCGCGACTGGTTGCTGCCGCTTTGGCCACGCAACGATACCACAGCTTTGTCGCTGTAGATGCCATAGTCGCGGTTTACGTTTACGCCCGGCGAAGTGATCATGGCCTGGTCGATGCTTTGCGCCGGCAGCGCCTCTATTTGTTTGCTGGTGATAACCTCCAGCCGCACGGGAGCGCGCATCGGGCGCAATTCTGCCTCAGCTTTTATCTCCACAGCCTCGGCCATGATGGCATCGCGCTCAAGCTGCACGTCGAGCCGGATGGTGTCGGCCTGGCTGAAATCTACTTTGCGGCGGGCGGTAAGGTAGCCCATAAAACTCACCTTTACTTCTGCTGTTCCCTGTGCGCTGGTGCGCAAAAGGTACTTTCCGTTGGCATCCGTAACGGCGCCCCGCCCCGACCCGGTCATTATCACATTAGCACCCGGCAATGGCTGCCCGTCGTCGCTGGTAACGCTGCCCTGAAGGGTTTGCCCATTTAGCGAAAGCGAAACAATGAAAAGGAAAAAAACGACGGAAGATTGGAATAGTAATCGGAGCATCGGGGAAGCAGTAGTAAGTTTGGTGGGGTTATTTTTTTAATAAAAAATAAAAACCATGAAGAATGAACGCTGCAAGAGCCTCTGCTTCTTGCAGCGTTCAGGAAAAATGTTTTATTAAAAACAAAATTATTCAATCACAATTTTGGAGCTGCTCAGGCGCTGGCCGGCAGCATCGAAAAGTGTAACCACATGCATTCCTTTGGTTTGCTGTGGGATGGTAATGCCGCCATTGCTGATGGTGCCTGCATCCACGAGCTGGCCGGTGATGCTGTAGATGGCATATTTAGCAGCACTGCTCTGCGGGCTAACGAAAAGCTGGCCCTGGCAGGGGTTGGGGTAAACCATTTCCTGACGGATTGCAATGGTCTGCTCGATGCCGGTTGGCGATACGCCCGTGATCAGGATGTTGTCGATCATGCTGATGCCGGCAGTAGTAACGTCGGCGCCATTTACCGCCACGTTGTCGCTCATAATCCAACGAACAAATACGGAGCCTTCGGGATAGTTGGCTTCGTCGGGAATTGCCAAATCGGTAACGGTGCCTGTGTTCCAGTTGTCGGCCACGCTAATTTGGCCGCCGGGGAGGTCGGTCCAGTCGTCTTGTCCGCTTAGGCGATATTGCAGTTTCCAGTTTGCGGGGCCATCTAATGAGGAGCTTTGCATCGACGAAACGCGGAAGTTGCGGTAGTCGGCAGCTTTAAACTTTATCGACCAGAATTTGTCGTTGGCACCGTTTGCCCAGCTTTGTGCTGAAGCTACCCATTCGACAGGACTAATTTCCGGAAAGGTAATAGTGCCTGTCTCGCCCGCTTCGTTTTCCTGGCGTATGTCGTAGCGCATATTTTGTTCGGTACCCAGGTTGGCATTCAGGTCGTCTGCGCTGCCGGTGGGGAATGTCCATCCCGTAAGGGTGTCGGCATCGACGATGGGCATTGCTGTTACCAGGATGTTGTCGATTTTGCTGATGCCCGTAGAGAGCAGCTCGTTGCCGTTGATGTCGGTATTGGAGGTAACCACCCAGCGCACATATACCGAACCCGAAGGATTGTTGGTTTCGGCGGGCAGAGGCAAATTGGTTACATGTGCAGTGCTCCAGTCGTTGGCTGCGGTAACTTCTCCGTTGGGGATGTTGGTCCAGGATTCCTGGTTGCTAAGGCGGTATTGCATTTTCCAGTCGCGCGGGCCTGGCATGTCGGCATCGCTGAATTGCATCGAGGAGACTTTAAAGTTTTTGTAACCGCTGGCTTTAAATTTTACCGACCAATATTTACTTTCTATTCCGTTGTCCCAGCCATCGGTGGTGGCGGCGTAAGTTTCAAAACCTTCGGTGAGGCTTATCATGCCATCATTTCCGGCGTCGTTTTCCATGCGGATGTCGTAACGCTGGTTTTGTTCGGTGCCCATATTGGCGTTGAGGCTGTCGGCGCCGCTGTTGACGGGAAAGTCCCATCCGGTAATGGTTTCCTGGCCAAAGGCAAACATCGCCATCAAGGCCAAAGCAATGGTAAAGATTTGTTTTTTCATTTGATACTGTTTTTATGTTTAATAATTAATACTGAATTTTCATTTCAAATTCGATAACTCCTGTGGCTTGCTCGTCGGCATGTATCACGCGTATCAATCCTTTTTTGCCTTGTTGGGTCATAAAAGGGATGATGGTTCCGGCGACGGCCCATTTGTATTTTCGTTTTCCCCACACGTCGTCGTAGGAAACGATGAGCAGGCTGTCGTTGTGGGCATTCTCGAAAGCCTGTGGTGTTACGCCGTTGTTGGCGCGGATGTCGTATTTGGTGTAGTTGCGCGTTTGCCACTGCTCCAGCTCGGGATAAAATTCCAGCACGGCATCACCATCTTCGCCCGGCGATGAAAAGGTGGGCGAGGGAAGCAGTACGCCGTTGTCTTCCGACATTTTAAAATAAGCTACAATATCGATGGCGGATTGCATGATGGTGGCAGAATCGAGCATGTAAACATGACCTGTCGCGGGATCCATAAAATGGCCGATTTGGGTGTTTTCGTCCATTCCCATCACTATGGAAGGATAGTGGCGGATGCCGCCAAAAGTAGAGTTGGGGTCTTTGTAAATCGTCAGCGTTTTGGAATCGGTGAGACGGTTTTTGTCCATCACCGTAAAAATCCACTGCGCGGTATCCTCCACACCCTGGAAGAATGTTTCGTTTACGGTAAAGTTGCGCACATTAAGACCCGAATCGAGCAGGGTGCGGGTGCCGTGGCTGGTTTTGATTTTCACGGTAAAGTTGGTGATGTTGGCGTCGCCGCCCTGCGCATCTATCCCAAAATACAACGGCTGGCCAATGGCTGCCACGGTGCCCTCGGCGGTGTAGTTGGCGCCGCTCATCAATTGCAGTGTGGGCGGGTTGCGGTCGTTGTCTTTGTCGCAGGATCCCAAAAAGAGAGCGGACATTGCGATAAGCGCAAAAAAAACGTTTTTGACATTTCTGATTAAAATGGTCATAATTCTATTTTTTATCTCATTCATTTTATTAATAAAAAACTACATCGGATATGAATCGCCGGACATATCGCACCGTGCAAAAATATTATTACGATTACCAATGTAAAAGAACGTTAGAAATTGAATGCTGGCAAACCCAAACGAACACTAAACAACCATCGGTATCCGGAGCCAACAATCACAAACAACATCATATGTCGACAATCAAAAAACAATAACGCGTTGTTTTACTTGCAGATAATGAAACCGTTCACAATGCGTTTTTTGATAGGGACTTTAAAAAAACAGGGAGACCTTTCTATTTGTCCAACGCAATCGGATGTTTTGGTTTGTTTTTGTCCGATGGCATCGTATAATATTTAATGACATTGGAAAGTCCCGGGTTTGGACGAGGCTGTGCCTCGTCCGGTACCAATGACAGATTTTTATAAGAGACTGAAAACCTAAGTATTAAACAGACCTTTCAGTCGCAAGCTCCTTCAAGGTGACAACGGTGATTGTGACTATGGGGGAGAGGGATCGGGCGCTACACGCCCGATCCCTCTCCCCTCCCACTAGCGTTTGCGCGAGGTCATTTCGATCCGCCACCCGGCGGAGAGAAATCTCATAAATATCCTTATCAGCTTGAAAACACAAAATGCAATCTGAAAATATTTCTTTAGTAGAAACTTGTATTGGCGACAATGTGAATTGGGATAAGAGAATTGTAACTCTCTGAATAACAATTAACAGTTAAGAAGTTCTAAAATTGGTATTTTGATTTTTGCTCCTTTGTTATAAAAATATCGGATTTTCAGACATTTCCTACCTATCCTCTTTGATGCGTTTTGCGATGATTCCCGAAACCTCGTCGATGCTGATTCTTTCCTGTTTCATCGAGTCGCGTTCGCGAATGGTCACGGTGTTGTCTTCGAGGGTTTGGTGATCCACAGTGATGCAGTAGGGAGTCCCGATGGCGTCCTGGCGGCGGTAGCGTCGGCCGATGGCGTCTTTTTCGTCGTACTGGCACAGGTAATCCATCTTGAGTGCGTCGAATATTTCGCGGGCTTTTTCGGGCAGGCCTTCCTTTTTGACGAGCGGTAACACGGCAGCCTTTACAGGAGCAAGCACCGGCGGGATATGCAGCACGGTGCGCTCGGAGCCATCTTCGAGGGTTTCTTCGCGATAAGCGTACGAAAGCACAGCCAGGAAAGTACGGTCGAGGCCAATGGAAGTTTCCACCACGTAAGGCACATAGCTTTCGTTAAGCTCCGGATCGAAATATTGCAGCTTCTTCCCCGAAAACTTTTGATGTGCGCCCAGGTCAAAATCGGTGCGGGAATGGATGCCTTCCAATTCTTTAAATCCGATAGGGAAATTGTATTCGATGTCGAAAGCTGCGTTGGCATAATGTGCCAGCTTTTCGTGTTCGTGGAAGCGGTAGTTTTCGGCGGGGATGCCCAGGCTCAGATGCCACTGCATGCGTTGGTTTTTCCAATAGTCGAACCACTCAAGCTCGGTGCCGGGGCGCACAAAAAACTGCATCTCCATCTGCTCAAACTCGCGCATGCGGAAGATAAACTGGCGCGCCACAATTTCGTTGCGAAAAGCTTTGCCGATCTGCGCGATGCCAAAAGGAATCTTCATGCGGCCGGTTTTCTGTATGTTCAGATAGTTGACAAATATTCCCTGTGCTGTTTCCGGCCGCAGATAAATGGTGTTGGCGCTGTCGCCGAGCGACCCCATCTGCGTGGAAAACATCAGGTTGAACTGCCGCACGTCGGTCCAGTTGCGGGTGCCGGAGATGGGGCAGGCTATTTCCAAATCCTCGATCAGTTGCTTCATAGCCACCAGGTCGTCATTTTCCATCGACTGATAGAGGCGTTGTTTTATCTCCTGAATCTGTTCGGCGTATTTCATCACGCGCGGGTTGTTGGTCAGGTATTGTTGCTGGTCGAAGCTGTCGCCAAAACGTTTGGCCGCTTTTTCTACCTCTTTATTAATTTTATCTTCCAGTTTGGCCAGATAATCTTCTACGAGCACGTCGGCACGGTAACGTTTTTTGGAGTCTTTGTTATCGATCATCGGATCGCTGAAAGCATCCACGTGTCCCGAAGCCTTCCAGGTGGTGGGGTGCATAAAAATGGCGGTGTCAAGTCCCACAATGTTTTCGTGGTATTGCACCATGGCTTTCCACCAATAGGTTTTGATATTATTTTTGAGTTCTACACCCATCTGGCCGTAATCATACACTGCGCTAAGGCCGTCGTAAATCTCACTCGATTGAAACACAAACCCATACTCGCGGGCATGGGCTATGATCTTTTTGAAAAGGTCTTCGTTATTTATCATCGGGCAAAAATAGAACAAAACTGTTTCGCAGGGGTTATTTTTGTTACAGACCAAAAAGGTTAGACATGTTCTATTACATCAAAAAATACCTGATTATGAATGCAAAACCATTGATCATGCTGGTGATGATATTTTCGTTTGTCGCAACGTCACAAGCGTTTTCCCAGTCCGATGAGCCACCAGCGAAAGTATATGGCGGTATCGGCTATTTTCAGGCTGGATATTCGTTTATGGATTTTAATGATCTTAACAACGCCTTTGTCCAAGCGGGTATTCCCGAAATCAACAATGGTTCGGTAAGTTTGGGTGGCGGCGGGCACTATATTTTTCGGCGATTTTTGATTGGTGGTGAGGGTAATGGGCTTATCGGCAGCAGAACAGCCAACGAAAATTTCTCGGTGCGGCACAGCGGAGGCATGGGATTTTTCAATGCCGGCTACATTGTGTTGCAGCGCCCGTTGTACACCGTGTATCCGATTCTGGGGATCGGTGGCGGCGGATATTCGGTGACCATTATCGACCGTAACGCAGCTACCGCCTCCTTGCAAGAGGTGCTCGATAATCCGCATCAGCAGGCAGAGCTTAGCAAAGGCAGTTTTATGCTCAATTTTTCGGTGGGTGCCGATTTGTTTGTTTTTGCAGATCGTACGCAGCAAGGCACCGGCGGATTTGTCGTTGGAGTACGCGCCGGGTATTTGCTGGCATTCGACACCGACGAATGGCGCTTGGATGATTATTCGTTTACCGATGGTACCAATACCAGTATTTCGGGCCCTTTCATCCGGCTGATCATTGGTGGCGGCGGGCTTCTTTATTAAAATCCTGCTTACCCTGGTTGGGAGATATGCCCGGCTCTTGTTTGGCAGAATAATTGATTTAACTGCTCCGTTTAAATTTTTACTAAAAAAGTCAACCCTTGAAAAACGATAAACAAATAGCCCGTTTCTTTACGGAAGAGGGCTTTTGGAAAAAGATCAAAAGTTATTCGCGTCGCGCCGGGCTGCAGGTGGTGCATGCGGCCTTGCTGCTGTACTATCTGATGCAAAGCAGCAGTGTTCCCATCAAAGCCAAAGCCGGCATTGCTGCTGCGCTTGGATATTTCATCCTGCCGATGGACATCATCCCCGATATTGCTTTGGTGGCAGGCTTCACCGACGACCTGGCCGTTCTCATGTTTGCACTCTCGCAGGTGTCGCATTACATCACCGATGAAGTAAAACAAAATGCCCGTGTCCGCCTGCAGCAATGGTTTCCCCGGGCAAAAGCGGAACATCTGGAACGAATCGAAAGCAGGCTGGGTGCCGTAAAAGAATAAGGGTATTGGAAATGAAGAGGGAAAGATAAAAACGAGTATGAGCAATCCGCACATGAGCAGTTGTTAATTTCAACAAATCAATTCCGTCGTAAAAAGTTATAGGTAATGGTTCCGGTTTGCAGGTCTGCGGCGTTGGGATTGGGTGTAAATACCGCCTTTTGTGCAGCATCGGCGGCGAGCTGTTGAAGCTTAAGGTCGGCAATGGTAGTGCCTTTTATGCCGGTCTGCACGCGCGTTACCTTACCTTGTTTGTATACCCATATCTTCACCACCACGCGTCCCTGTTCGGGCGAATTGTAGGCAGGTTTGGGCAGATGTATAGAGCCGCGCCCTTCCAGATCGAAAGAGATTCCGTCGCCGGCTTGTGCGTTGCCTTCGGCTTTGCGGCTGTCGGGTGAGCCTGTCTCTTTGCCCTGGTCGGCGGCTTTGGTGCCGTCGCCCTGTGTGCCCGACTCGGTAGCGTCGGTCTTTTGTGGGGTGTAAAGAGCTTTGGGATTTACTTTTGGCTCGGGCGGCTTCACCTCTTCCACAGGCTGCTCTGCCGGCTGTTCTTTTGGTTTTTCTTTTGGTTGCTCTTTGGGTTTGCTCACCTCTTCGATGGCTGGTGCTTCTTCGGTGTTTTGTGTAACAATTTCGCGTGGCTTTGGTGGTGGCGACACCACGGGTTGTACGCGACTGATGGGCTGCAGCTTTTTGGGTTGCTCCAGACCGCTGCCCGTCGGGTCGTAGCCCAGACTTACCTCCATGCCCTCCTCGCCCGGAAGCGGCAGCGGTGTGCGCAGCGCCATGATCAGCAATATTACCACAAGCAAACCGTGGAATACAATGGTTCCCACGAGCGCACTTGAGCTGTATTTTTTTTTATTATTCATTAATAAATAACTCTTCGACTTTACACCCGCAGACTATCCGGGTCGGGTGGCCAAAATCACTTTGTGGCGGGTGCTGTATTTCTCGTTGACTTTATTTACAGCATCAATCACATTAACGATATACTGGACGGCTACCGTTTCGTCGCTGCGCAGCACCACCGAGCCTTCGGCTTGTCCGGCCAGCGCCTGGCTGAGCAGCGGCTCCAATTGTTGTGCTGCCACCGGATTTTCGCCAATAAAATATTCAGCTTTATCATTAATATACACCGTCACCGTCTGGGTTGCCAGCGTTTTACTTTTGCTTTGCGGAAGCAAAAGTTTGATGGCATTGGGTGCCACCAGTGTGCTGGTGAGCATAAAAAATATCAACAGCAGAAATACCAGATCCGACATGGAGGCCGTGCTGAATTCGATGCTGCGCTTATTTCGGGTTTTTATCGCCATAATTTAAAAACATTTAATTCCTAAGCCACCGGCTCGTTAAGCACGTCCATAAATTCGGTGGCGCGGGCTTCGAGTTTGAAAACCAGCTTTTCGACGCGGGCTACCAGAATATTATAACAGATAAACGCCAGGATGCCCACGATAAGCCCGGCAACAGTGGTGACCATGGCCTGATAAATTCCGCTCGAGAGCAACGCAATGTCGATGTTGTTGCCGGCCATCGACATATCGTAAAAAGCACGAATCATCCCGATAACGGTGCCCAGAAAACCGAGCATAGGAGCTGCGCCGGCAATGGTGGCCAAAGCGGCAATATTTTTTTCGAGCCGCGACACCTCAAGTTTGCCTACATTTTCGATGGCTGCATTGATGTCGTTGAGGGGCTTGCCAATGCGCAGCAATCCTTTTTCGATCATCCGTGCTATCGGGTTGGCTGTTTTGCGGCACATAGCCAGGGCGGCATCTATCTTACCATCGTGAATGAAGTCGCGGATGTGGTTCATAAAGTTGGTGTCTTCGCGCGAGGCGTTGTTGATGGTGAGAAACCGCTCGATGAAGATGTAGATGGCGATGATTGAGAACAGTGCCAGGATGGCGATGATCCATCCGCCTTTGAGCGCCAAATCCCACAGCGACATGCTTATCTCGCCGCTTTGTGCAGCCATGGTGGTGTCGCCCAGCATCTGGCCGGCTTGTCCCATCTGTAATAAAATGCTTGCTACCATTGTGTGTGCTTTAGTGTTTTACTTTTTTTTTTGGACAAACACTCTAACGTCACCATCCGGTAATTATTAGGACACAACCTTCATTTTTTTGGAGCACCCACGATCTCTTTCACCTGTGCGTTGATCAGCTTCCAGGTGGCGGGGGGCAGCTTGGCGCCCATTACTTCGATTACTTTGCCCGCCAGCAAAGCACCAATTTGCCCACATTTGGCGGGCGACAGGTCATTCACCATTCCGTAAAGGAAACCGGCGGCATACAAATCGCCAGCTCCGGTGGTGTCGATGCTGGTGGCCGGGAGGATGCCTATTTGGTGTACAACTCCATCATGCTTTGCCATCGAGCCGGTTTTGCCGGTTTTCACAATGGCCATTTCACACAGGTTGGCCAGTGCATGCAGGGCGTCGGTGGGTTCTTTGCCTGTAAAAGCGCGTGCTTCGTCTTCGTTGGCAAAAACGATATCTACATAGTTTGTCAGGATTTCGCGCAGGAAACTTTCGTTGTCGCGCACCACATCAAAGCTGGCCAGGTCGAGCGAAACTTTCACGCCGTTTTCTTTGGCCATGGTCACGGCGGTGCGCAGCAGGTCGTGATTTTGCACCAGGTAGCCTTCGATATGAAAGATGCTGTAGCCATGAAACATTTCGGAGTGGATGTCGTCGGGAGCCAGCTCGATGGCACACCCCAGGTTGACGGCAAAAGTGCGCTCGGCGTCGGGGGTGACCAGCGCCAGCGCAACGCCTGTGGGCGCTTGGCCACGCAGCAGCATCGGGTGGATGTTGTTGCTGATCATGTCGTCCCTCATAAAAGTGCCATTGATGTCGTTGGCAACTTTGCCTATGAAACCTGTGGACAGCCCCAGATTAGAAAGCCCGTTGATGGTGTTGGCGGCTGATCCGCCGGGTGCCTTCTCCGAGGGATAAATCTCGCAGGCGTTGATGAGCTGCTGGATAAATCCGGCGTCCACCAGCCGCATCCCGCCTTTTTCCAATTCGAAGGCATGCAGTAACTTCTCGTCGGGGACGCGCACCATGATATCCACCAGCGTGTTGCCCATTCCTAATATCTTCTTCATGTATCGATAACTTTTTTGTTTTTAAAAAATTTCTGCAAAAGTAATGGCAATTTCAAAAGCCGGCGTCAGGAATAGTTTTAATATCAAACCAGGCAATAGGTTTTTGCGTTTTTCGTCGGCATAATTTTGTGTGTTAATGATTTTGCTGCAAACATAATGATGAAGTTAGGGGCTGACGGTTTTCTACAAGCTTGTAGGGAGTATTTTTTTCTGGTAGTATTCTTTTAGATCTTTACGGTAGTGCGACATTGTTTGCACCAACAAAAAAAGGCTCACAGATTTTAACCCGTAAGCCCTTGATTTTGAAGCTCCCCCTGCTGGACTTGAACCAGCGACCCTCTGATTAACAGTCAGATGCTCTAACCAACTGAGCTAAGGAGGAATATTTTTCAGAACGTGTGCTTTTTACTAAGCGGCTGCAAATGTAGATATTGTTTCCAAATCTCCAAACGTTTCCCGAAAAATATTTCTCCTCCTGAGCAAATGTCAGATTGATAGCATGTGGTAACCCGGCCTAAACAAAGAAATCCATCAATTCCTTACACAAATTTCTTGTAGATAAAATTCTCAAGTTTACGCTCTACATCTTTGTCGCCCCGACCCGATAGGTTGACGATGGCCAGCTGTTTTTTGTCTCTGAGCAGTTTTATGGCCAAGGCCACGGCATGTGCCGATTCGATGGCTGGAATAATGCCCTCCATGCGCGAAAGCATGATGTAAGCATCCACCGCCTCCTGGTCGGTAATGAGATAATAGTTTGCGCGTTGGCTGTCTTTGAGATGAGCATGTTGCGGGCTGATGCCCGGGTAGTCGAGGCCGGCGGCAATGGAATAGGAAGTTGTGGGTTCATCTTGGTCGTCCATCAGGCAGTAGCTATAAGTGCCCTGGAAAAGACCGGTTTTCCCTTTCGACAGAGTTGCTGCTGTGCGTGGCACCTCGCCTTCGCCGCCACCTTCGGCGCCAAAGATTTGCACTGAAGTGTCGCGCAGGAAACCCTGAAAAAGACCGATGGCATTGGAGCCACCGCCCACACAGGCAAAGATGCTGTCGGGCAGCCGCCCTTCGGCTTCAAAAATTTGGTTGCGCGCTTCATGACCAATCACACTCTGGAAATAGCCTACCAGATTGGGATAAGGATGCGGCCCCACCTGCGAGCCGAGCATATAAAAAGAATCGGGATGTTCGATAAAATATCCAAGCGCCTCGTTTACGGCGTCGGCAAGAGTTTGTGTGCCGGAGGTGGCCGGAATTACTTCGGCGTTAAGGAGCTTCATGCGACTCACGTTTGCCGACTGTCGCTCGATATCCACAGCGCCCATGAAAATTTTGCATGGAATGCCAAACAAAGCTGCGGCAGTGGCTGTAGCTACCCCATGTTGCCCGGCGCCCGTTTCGGCAATGATTTCTTTGGCGCCCATGCGGCGCGCCTGCAGCACCTGCCCGATGGTGTTGTTGATCTTGTGCGCTCCTGTGTGGTTCAGGTCTTCGCGCTTGAGATAAATCCTGCTGCCCACTTTTTGCGACAGGTTGGCTGCAAAATAAAGTGGCGATGGGCGTCCTACATATTTTTTAAGGTAGTGGATAAACTCATCCTGAAATTCCTTTTCGTCTTTATAGCGAAAAAAGGCTTCGGCAAGACGCGCAAGGTTTTCGTTTAATGCCGGTGGTACATAGGCTCCGCCATATTCACCATAGTATCCCGGACGAATGTCGGTGTATAGTTCTGTTAAAGGTCGTACGTCCATTGTTTTTCGTTTTTAAATTTTAATGATCATTTTTAAATTCATCTGTATCTTGTTTTTAACATATTATTTTTTTAAAAAAAGCTCACAAAAAAAGGCCGAAGAATAGTCTCCGGCCTTTTTTTGTATGGGTACAATGGCAGCGCAGGCTTATTCTTCCGGGCGAATAAGTTTACACCACCACCAGTTGTTTGAAATTTTTATCATCGTTTGATTATTTTCAGGCTGCAAATCTAATTTTTTATTTTAAAACAAAAATTCTTTTTTCAGTCATTATTATTCTCAACGTTAATCCTGGTAGGAGAGCACGCGGGCGTAGGCGTCGTCGTAGTATTTGCGCAGTTGGCGCCATCCAAACATGGCTGAGTTTTCTTCCACGCGGTTGCGAAGGGCGATGCGTTCGCGGCGTTCGAGTTTAACGATTCCCAGCATCATGTTGGCAATATCTTCGGCCACGTCGTTGTCGGAACGGTGCTTGCGCGAAACGATGTAAAGTCCTTTCTCGTCGCGGTTAGGCACATGGTTGAGCACGTAGGAGCCGAATCCGGCCAGATCGGTGGAAATGCTCGGCACGCCGCTGGCAGCACACTCCAGCGGTGTGTAGCCCCACGGTTCGTAGTAGCTCGGGAAAATTCCCAAATGGCAGCCCCTGACAAACTGATAGTATTCCATGTGGAACAGCGGGTTGGCCGTTGAGATAAAATCGGGATGATACACCACTTTCACACGGTCTTCGCGGTAGTTGAGCAGATGCGCCATCTTCAGGAAGTTCATGATGGGGTCTTTTGCTTCGTCGACAAGATTGTGGGTTACGATGGAAGGCATGCGGTTGTTGCGCCATGTTTTGATGTTGCGTCGCAACCGGAGCGACAGGTAGTCGTCCACCAGATCGTTGAAGTTGGGCAATTCGTCCAGGTCGTGCCGCGACACCATTGTATTGAAAAGCTTCTCGGCCAGCGCTTCCTGTATGTCGATGCAGTTGCGGTTGATCTCTTCCAGCCGCGCCCGCGATTCCAGAACATTAGAGTTCATGGAATGATAAGGGTTTTTGGTGACAAAAAACATCACCACCGTCTTGTCGATACCCTGCGATTTCATCTTCCAGTTGAGCCGTGCCAGCGCCTCCAGGGTCAGGTCGAAGCCTTTGTTGTAGTACTCGAAGCGTCCGGAGGTGAAAAAATACATCGTCTTGTCGAGGTCGAAGGAGTAGTTGTGAAAGAAATGCCCCATTACAAACTCATGAATTTTGAGCTTGTATTGCTTGTGCAAATTCTGGAAAGCATGCAGTGCCTCGAAACGCAATATGTTGAGGCCGTTTGGTAAAACCGCTTCGGGTTTACGGCCAATCAGGTATTGACATTCGTAGGCAGTAATATCGCTCACCGTCGAAAAGATATGGGCGCCATGTGAGGCTGCCCGCTCGATGTTGACGATGGGAAGGATGTTGAGGTGGCTGGCTTCCTGCTGCCAGTTGTAGAACGGCAGATGATCGTAAAACTGAGCATCGTTCATGGCCAGATAACGTCCGAGCATAGTAGCGTGGGTAGTAAATACCGTCTTCACATTGATGTGATTGCGGCGCAGCTCCGGTATGGGAATTCCGGCCATCCATTCATGAAAATGTGCCAGCACCTTTTTGTTGTTGTATTCGTGGCCTGCCAGTTGGCGCAGAAACTCATAAACCTGAAATCCAAAAGCCACCACCTGGTCGATGAGTTTGTCGTCGCCGGGCAGGGAGATGCCATGATGATCCCACATCAGATATTTGTACTCGTGCACGCGGGGCAGCAGCGCATCAGGGTCGAAGAGCACGGTGCGCGGACGCCCGTCGATGAGCCAGGTGCCATAGTGCACTTTAAAGCCCATGCTGTTCATATTTTTTACAATCTCCTTTACCGGGTCGGGGGTTGTCTCTTCTTCATCATCGGGGTCGGCCTCGTCGTATAGCGACTTGTCGGGCTGAAAAATGGCGGCAGCCTGGTCGGAGAAATAAGGCCCCAGCAGAAGGTAATTGTTGTCCCACTTTAGTTTGGTGGCGGGCACTTTGGATTGTATCACTGTGTAGATGCCGCCTACCTGATTGCACACCTCCCAGGCCACCTCTGTGAGCAATGTATTCTCGATTTCTTCTTCGGAAAGCTTCTGCAAAGGATCCGATTCATTTTGCAACTCTTTATTTTGTGACGGGTTGCTATGGTTGGTCTCGGGAGTGGTTTCGGCAGCGCCCACCGGTGTAGCCGTATCGTCGGCAGCAGCCACGGAAGTGCCATGGGTGGGCAGGGTGGTAACAGGCGGCTCATCAACGCTGCGTGGTGCAGCAATATTTTGTGATGTAGCATCTGAAGAGCGATTCTGAGAAGTTGGATTTTCTGTTGGTGCGCTATCGGATGAGGTATTGTTAGCTGGCAAAGATTGTGGCTTTTCAGCGGTTTCTGTCGATGGCCGGGGGTCGATTAAAGAAGTTGGTGGCAAGAGTTGCCCGGAAGTATTTGATGCCTGGGATTTTTCGGCAACCAGCGATAGGTCGGCAACTTCGGCAGTGGATGGCTTGCCTTTTTCGTTTTTGCTCACTTGCGCTGTTACCTTTTTTGCAATGGTTTTAGCTTTCTTATCGACGTTGTTGGCAACTTTACGGATTTTCGTTTCGTTGCTTAAAGGTTTTTGCTTTTTCTGTTTCATAATATGGTATATTTTTTATCAGCCTCAAAAATAGACACAAAAACCACTGGTAGCCACATTATGGTTAAATAATTAGGAAATTTTTGTAAAATCACCTTGATTCAGCCTTTTCTTATGAGCGTCGACGCGTGGTTGTTCTGAATAAATTGAAGGATCTCGCGGATTCCCATTTATCCTGAAGAACTTTATTTTTATCCATCTCCAAAATACCTCCTTGCTTCGTCAGCCTGCCCCGGCAGCGCGATGTCGAATATTTTTACGTTGATGAGCTGCCATCGGTTGATGACCTGCTCCGTCATGCTGCGGCGCACCACCATCACCAGTGTGAAGCGCGGATGATGCATCAGCTTGTCGATGGCCGCAGCCCAGCCATCGCCTTTTAGCTCCAGCGGCCCCACCTCGTCGATAAAAACAATTTTGGCTGCTCCCAGTTGATCAGGGTCGAGCAATTGGTGACCAGTCTTCAGGGTTTCTTTATCAAAATAAAAAGGCCCTATTCGTATGCCTTTGCCAGGATGGATGCTGCACAGCGGGAGTTTTTCGCCTGTTGCCAATGCCTGCATTTCGAACGACGCCCGCCGGTTGTCGATAAAAAAGCCGGGAGCCACAAAGCCGCCCAAAGCAATATTTTTTTCTTTTAGATAATTAACCAGATGGAGCGCAAAGGTGGTTTTGCCACTGTGCTTTTCGCCAGTGATGATCACTACTTTGGGTTTATTGGCATGTGCTGTAAATTTCGCCAGCAGTGTGTCGGCCTGGCTAAGCGAGCGCATAAGGCTGCGCAGTGGATAACGCAACAGCACAACCGGGCGCTCAAACTGCCTGACCAGCACGGGCAACACCGAAAACGCCAGCCCCAGCGAGAGATACAACTGCGCCAGTCCGCGCCGCATCAGCACGGCCTTTACCACCGGGTTGCGCAGCTCTACGCTGATAGCCGAAAATCCTACCACTATCAGCACAGCGCGCAGATTCATGGTTAAGCCGGCCACCAAACCCTCGCGGCTGAAAAGATGCCCGCTGTCGATACCATTATAAAATACCACAGCCAAAAAGGTGAGCACCAGCGCCTGCACCCAAAACCACGGGCGCTTCAGATGCCGCAACGACCGACGGTAATGGATGACGCAATATCCCACGTAAGTGGCCACAAAAACGGCTCCCACCACCACCGAATAATAGTGCATGATGACCAGGCTGCCGGCGATGGCAAAGAGATGATAAAACAACAGAGGCACCGAAAAATGCTGATTGTGGCCTATCTGGAAAAGATCGCTGCCGGTAGTTGTTTCCGATATTTGATCGTCAGGGGGAGCTGTTAGCCGGTGCGATTTTTTGCCGACAAAATAGCCGGCGGCGGCGGCAACGATTCCCAGCAGTCCATAAAAAGTGAACAGCAGCAAAAGTGCCTGCTGTGGCGCAAGCGTTGCAAATCCCAGTTGATGGGCAGCATATTCGTAAAGATTAACAATTACATTTACAAAATCGAAACCATACATAATGAGCAGGGTAACCATCTTGTGGATGATGGCGCTGCTGACTGCTACGGCACCACCCAGCAGGTACCCGACGATGTTGGCGCCGGCAATGCGCACCACAAGTTCCAGCAGCAGCGCCTCGGCCAAAATGCCCGTCATCGGCCCCAGGAGGATGGCGCTGGGCGAGATGGATTTCATCAACGCGCAGATAAGCCCCGCCCGCCAGAAAAGCCCCTTTACCCGCCAGCGCTGATGAAAAGCTGTGAGCAGCATCACGCTCAGCATGGCCAGCAATGTTCCCGCAAAGGGCATTTGCAGGTTGTGCATAAAGCTGCCCAGAATGATCTCTATCGAGGCCCAAAGGCTGCCCACCACACTGGCCTGCAGCCACCGGCTGTCGGGAACAGGTTGTTGATATGTAGGATTGCTGACGCTCATTGTGAACAATTATCCAGGTTTCCGTCGATGAACGGATACCAATAAAAAAGCCTGACTTTGTTGTAAAATCAGGCTTCCCAAGTGACCCCACCGGGATTCGAACCCAGATCATCAGAATCGGAATCTGACATTCTATCCATTGAACTATGGGGCCTTAAAATCGGCAGCAAATTTAAAAATTAAATGCCAGCAGGCAACATAACCCTGTCGTTCGCTGTTTTTTTCAGCTCACAAAGTAAATGCAATATTTTAACATGAAGAGGGCCGAAATCAGAGAATGAGTTTAACAAAGAGAAAAGAGAGATGAGAAGCGAGTTAAGTTAAAACAATGGATTTGTCCTGTGAAAAATTTCATTAAAACAAAAGTTACAAGAATGGCCTTTCGGCAAATGATATTGAAGGTGTGTGTGGTTGTTTTGCATTTAGGCTGTCTGTCGGCTGTGGCGCAAAACCCGCTGCGGGCGTTCCAATCAACTGTGGATACTTCCTGCATCGCAACCTTTCCGGAAGCGCTCACCGTGAAGGTTTTTATGAACAATAAGTTCCTTTATCTCGACATCGAAAATAATACCGGCGATTATTCGCTCGAATATGTTCCCAACGGCAACCAGTCTGTAGGTGTAGGCATCAACTATAAATGGATTGGTTTTTCGATTGATTATAAAATCTTAAACCGCGAAAGCAACCAGCGCTATGGCGAGACCAACTATCTCGATTTGCAAACCACCATGATGCTGCGCAAAGGAGTTTTTGATCTCTATCTGCAAAAGTATCAGGGATTTTATCTCGACAACAGCGCCGCCATGATTGCGGGATGGGACGACCCGGAGGCTTACCAGTTGCGTCCGGATATGCGTGTGTTTTCTACCGGTGCCAACTATACGCACGTCTTCAACCCACAGCGCTTTTCGTACATCGCCTCTTTTTCGCAAACTGAGGTGCAACGACGGAGTGCCGGTTCCATAATTTTGGGTGCTACGGTAAGCTATCAGCGAGTTTATGCCGATTCGGCTTTTGTGCCCGAAAATCTGATTAACCCTGATGCTTTTGGCGACGGCACGTATGATGATCTTAAAGGCTTTGCTACCAGTGCGCGTTTTGGCTATGCCCACACTTTGGTGGCGCTGCATCGGTTTTTTATCTCTGCCTCGCTCGACGTGGGCTTGAGCTACAGCTACACCCGCATCTACGCTGCCGATGGCTCCGAAAGTCGGGGGAGTTTAAATGCCAATGCCAGCAATACGATCAGGTTGGCGGCAGGCTATAACGACGCAAAATGGTTTGCAGGTCTTACTGTAGCCAGTTTTAATCAGATAAGCCGTCCGGCAGGCGACGAAAACCAGATATTCATCCAACATGGTTTTGCACGGTTGACGGTGGCGCACCGCATTATGCTGAAAAAGCCGCTGCCGCTGCCGGCTCTGCCGTAGTCATGGGGAAGTGGTAGTTTGTGTATTACGATTTGGAATTGTTTACACCGGCTACCGACGGTTGGAATTTGGAATCCGTGCAAGGGATGGCAGCTCTGATTATTCGGGTAATAAATCCTTGTTCGACAGCAAGCCTGGCGGTTGCACCCTGACAAACGGATAACTACATTCCCGCTAAGGGTTGAGATATTTAATCACTTTGCCCTGGCACACAAACGAAATTCCCAGCGCCGATGAAGTGCCTATCATCACCGCTTCTATTACCGGCTCGCTCACCTGCTGCTGCGAAGTCCACTCCACAATGAAGTTGGCTCCCGTGCCGCCCTGAGCCTCTTTATACTCCACCACATAGCTTTTAGTTTGTAGCGGCCGCAGCTCCAGCGGATTATCGAGATACTGCCGGATAAGGTTTCCATGCGTATCGTAATAATCGGCCCGGCTGACGATGATCGGCTGCTCCATGTCGATGTTGCGGATGCTTAGCGTGGCCGAGAGTTTTATTTTGCGGTCGATGTCGGTGCCATAAATTTCGCTGTAAACCGGCACATACACCAACTCGCCCTTTACGGGAACAAGCCGGCTGAAGATGTCGCGGCTGATCATTTGGTATTCGCTGTCGGTGAGTGGCTTTGTGCCTCCGGGTTCATGCGGAGCCTGATTGCAGCCTGTCAGCACAACAAGCAAAATTATCCATAGCGAGGTGTGTTTCGATTTGTTTTTCATATTGAGACTTTTTGAAGATTGTACCCAAAAAAATGCTCCTCATCTTTCAAAGATGATACTTTTGCAAAATAACTTAATTCAGTAAGTGAACATTAGTTTTGGGAAATCCTTTATTGATTCAATTTTAAATTTTTAACAAAAAATGAAAAAGCATATCCATTTTTTGAATGCCGCTGCAGCGCTGATGTTCATCGCAATCGGCTTCACAGCTTGCTATCCGGGCGACGACGTTTCCTATTCCGACCTGGATCTGCTCACCACAGCCTATGACATGAACACGGATTTTGGCACACTAAAAACATACTACCTGCCCGACTCGGTGGTGCATCTCAAAGACACACTCAATCCCTCTTCAAACGTGGATATTTCGCACGAACTGGATGATTTTATCCTCGACAAAGTGCGTAGCAACATGAACGCTTACGGCTACACCACTCCGGCAGAGCCATTGATAAATCGTCCCGACGTCTTCCTCACCGTTTCGGTAATGGCTACCAAAAATTACAGCGTCTATTATTACTATCCCTATTATTGGGACTGGGGCTGGAACTGGTATTACAAAAGCGCCGACTACTGGGGCTGGTACTATCCGCCGGGCTGGGGCGGCACCTACGTCACCAGCTACACGGTAGGAACGCTGGTGATGATGATGCATGACATTCGCAACGCCACCACGGTTACCGACACCATTCCCACCATCTGGTCAGGATCGATGAACGGGCTGCTGGGCAGTGGTAAAGCTACCACCAAAAGCCGGGTAGAATACAACATCGATCAGGCTTTTAAGCAATCGCCTTATCTAAAAATTAATTAATAAAATCCTGATAATAATTTTAAAAGAAGCCATCAGATGAAAAAGATATTATTCTCGCTATTGTTTGCTGCCACCACACTTTTTTCGTTCGGACAACAAGCCTTGTGGAATGCTACTTACGAGGTATCGCTGCCTATGGGCAAAACACAGGACTTTATTGAAAAAGCCAGCTTCAGAGGCATCGGCGTGGAAGGCCGCTGGTTTGTCGATAACAACGTAACTATCGGCGGCGGGGTACACTGGAATGTTTTTTATGAAAAGAGAGATAAAGTTTCCCTCACCATCGAAAATACAACCATCACCGGCACGCATTTCAAATATCTGAATGCTTTCCCGATTTATGCCAATGCAGCCTATTACTTCAACGAAGGGAGCTACATCCGTCCTTTTGCAGGTATTAATGTGGGCACCATCTACAGTGAGCAACGGATTGATGCGGGGTTGTACACCATTAAAGATGATCCCTGGCGCTTTGCGCTGGCACCCGAAGCGGGTCTGATGATCCAAACCTATGGCGGCCTCAACTTTACCCTGAATGTGCGCTACAACTACGGCTTCGAAACCAACGACAACAGTGCGCTTTCCTACGTCGGCATCAATGCCGGGCTGGTGTGGGTTTACTAAGTTGTGAGGGAAAAGAATAAACCACCAAGGCCTTTAGGGAAAATAATAAACCACGAAGACACCGGGACACGGAGGAAAACAGAAGGAACTTTCTTAATCTCTGTGCCATAGTGCCTCTGTGGTGATGGATTTTTTGTTTTCCTCTGCGCCTCAGCGGTGAAACAATTATGCTGCAATTTGGAACCAAGCCAAATTAGCCTTCTTCTCCGTTCTGTTTGTATTTGTTTATTTTTGCTCAACTTAACAAATACAGCTCACACCATGCTTATTATCGGAATTGCCGGCGGATCGGGATCAGGGAAGACCACCGTGCTCAACAAGATCATTCACGGACTTCCACAAAATTCTGTCTCGGTCATCTCACAGGACTCTTATTACAAAGACAATGGCCACCTGCCGGAGGAGGAGAAGAAAAAAATCAACTTCGACCATCCAGCCTCCATCGAGTTTGAGTTGCTCATCAGGCATCTCGACCAACTTGTGGAAGGCAAGGCCATCGAACGACCCGTTTATTCGTACGTTACCTGTGCCCGCTCCAGCGAAACGGTGACGATTTTTCCCAGCAGAGTCATCATCGTGGAAGGGATTTTGATTTTTACCAATGCCAAACTTCGCAACAAATTCAACATCAAAATATTTGTGGATGCCGACACCGACGACCGGCTGATGCGTATTGTGCGCCGCGACCTGATAGAGCGTGGTCGCTCGGTGCAGGGCGTGCTGGAGCATTACGAATATTTTGTAAAACCCATGCACCTGCAGTTTATCGAGCCTACCAAACGCTACGCCGACATCATTGTGCCACAAGGTGGCGCCAATCATGTAGCCATCGATATTCTTACAGCTAAAATAAAAAGCAAGCTGGGGATAATTACATGATGGGCATCTGTCGTTTAGCTCAGCCACA
>JAAYIU010000089.1 GCA_012523265.1 Bacteroidales bacterium
ACCATTCAGGTTGACTATAATCTGCCCGACCGCTTTGAGCTTGAATATATCGGCAGCGACAACGAGAAACACCGTCCGGTGATGATACATCGCGCGCCCTTTGGCTCGATGGAGCGTTTTGTGGCCGTGCTCATCGAACATTGCGCCGGCAAGTTCCCGCTCTGGCTGGCTCCGGTTCAGGCTATCAGATTGCCTATCAGCGAAAAGTACCACACGTATGCTGAAAAAGTTTTATCTTTGCTGCAAAGTTCTGAAGTCCGCGCTGAGATCGACACCCGTAGCGAAAAGACAGGAAAGAAAATCCGCGATGCCGAATTGAAACGTATCCCTTTTATGCTCATCGTGGGCGAAAGAGAAGAAGCCGACGGAACCATTTCGGTACGGCGCCAAGGCGAAGGCGACCTGGGTACATTTTCGGTGGATGGCTTTTCAGAATTAATTCGTGAGGAGATCAGGAAATTACTTTCAGATAAAAATTAATGTCGGATAAGGAAACCCATGTATGCTCGTTTATCCGGCGAAGTATTCATAAAAAATAGGAGAAAAGGTTATAGCGACACCATTTAAAAAGCGATTCTCGGGAAGAAGGCCTGCACGCAGGCAAATCGAGAATCCTCACAAGATCAATCTGCACATCAAAGCTCCCGTAGTGCGGGTAGTTGGTGATAATGTAGAACAGGACATTTACAATATTAAAGATGCATTAGAAATTGCCGAAAAGCAGGGGCTTGACCTGGTGGAGATTTCACCCACGGCCAATCCACCGGTTTGCCGCGTGATTGATTACAAGAAATTCCTGTACGATCAAAAGAAAAAACAAAAAGAGATTAAAGCTAAAACGGTTAAGGTTGTAGTAAAAGAGATTCGGCTGGGGCCTAATACCGACGATCACGACTTTAATTTCAAGCTGAATCATGCCAGGAAATTCCTCGAAGAAGGAGCAAAAGTAAAAGTGGATGTTTTTTTCAAAGGACGCACCATCGTTTACAAAGACAAAGGAGAAATCATCCTGCTAAAATTCGCTCAGGAACTCGAAGATGTGGGTAAGGTAGAGAGGATGCCCAAGCTCGAAGGCAAGCGCATGATTATGATTATGGCACCCAAGAAATAACAGAACCTACATACAATTCTTATTTATTCATTTTTTAAAACACTTTTAGTAATGCCGAAGATGAAATCAAAATCCAGTGCCAAGAAAAGGTTCACCTTTACCGGTACGGGAAAGATTAAACGCAGACATGCATACAAAAGTCACATTTTGACCAAGAAGTCGAAAAAGCGCAAACGTAACCTGGGCTACTATGCCATGGTCGACAGTGCCGACGCACAGAATGTAAAACGTATGCTTGCCAAGTAGTAATTATTAATTATTCACTTACGCTTAGCGGAAAAGTTCCCGGGGAGCGGGGCGCTAACGTAACAAAACACTAAAACAAATGCCAAGATCAGTAAATGCAGTAGCATCGCGGGCACGCCGCAAAAAAATCCTTAAAAGAGTTAAAGGCCAATTCGGGCGCCGCAAAAATGTGTGGACAGTAGCTAAGAATGCCTACGAAAAAGGCGCTCAATATGCTTACATAGACCGCCGCAAGAAAAAAAGAAATTTCAGAGCACTCTGGATTCAACGTATCAATGCCGGCGTGCGGCAGTACGGAATGTCGTACTCCGTATTCATCGACCGATTGAATAAAAATCAAATCACGCTCAACCGAAAAGTATTGGCCGACCTGGCCATGAACCATCCCGATGCTTTCAAAGCGGTGGTGGATGCCGTGAAAGATTAGCGCACGATAATTAATGAATGTGATTAAAAAAAACAGACGCCTCGGTCGTCTGTTTTTTTTTGCCTGATAAAAAATGAAATTTTAAATTTTTACACATAAACGGCTTTGTCAGCTCTTCTGTATGCCACGATAAGTTGCTTGGCAATGAACATCCTTCATATCCGGGGGCGGGAACCTCAAAAGCCTTTCTAATCCAAAATTTGTGATTTTTGGGTATTTATTCTCACTTTAGAATCCAGAAAACCATCTGCTTGTTTAGTAGCTCTTCGATAGGCCGGCCACGAATAAATTGATGGCTAATCGTTAAAAAACATTAAATTATATCTGCTGAGGTCGAATTACTTTATGTTTGTATCCAAAATCTGATTTTAATAACTTACTTCATCGAGGATCCTGATAATTTTGTGCACAATGCCTGATCATTAATTTTCATAGATTTTCCCGGATGGATATTTTAAATAATTTAAATTCGGATTTTGGGCGCTTGCATCTGTAAACCTTGCAGAAGGTGATGCCTGCAAAAATTTATGAAATAGCTGGTGTGTTAAGATTTTTTAAAATGGACAAAAAAAACAGCGATGTGCTTGTAGTTTACATTTTATAGTATATTTGTTCCGCGAATTTAACCGCATTTGGAATCAAATGGAATTCAATAATCAATTCAATTTTCTTTATTAAAACCTTAAAAAAGGAGGATTACATGTATTTTAAAGTTTACAAATTAAAATTTCTGCTTGCCTCGTTGCTGCTGCTGCCTTTTCTGGCAATGGCGCAGCCGCCTGCAGGATGGGAGGTGACGGAAACTCCGTTCACCCATTCAATTATTGTCCCGGATGGACTTCCGTTGGACGTTGGTGGTATTACCGTAGAAGATGGCGATTTTATCGGTGTCTTTTTCGATGATGCCGGTACGATGGTATGTGGCGGCTATGTAGAGCTGGGCGCAGGGTTGAACGACAACTTTGTGGCCTATGGTGATTTCCCAGGTACGCCTGGCTTCAGTTTCGGTGAGGCCTTTGTCTGGCGATTCCACGATGTTACTACCGGTACTGATTATTTCACCGGTGCCACTTACTCAGCAGGAGGTGACGTCTGGAACGGGACAGCTTCCACGCTTGAGAGTTTTACACAGGCTTTTATCGTTCAGGCCAGTGTCACTCCCGGTACGTTGTGTGCTGAGGGCGATGTAACGCTCAATGCCTTGAACCTGGATCCGCTGACTTATCCGGTGGATACATGGGAATGGTTTATCGGAGCTACCTCGATTGGTAATACCCAATTGCTGGTTTACAATGTTACCGAAACCACTACATTTACAGTAGTAGCTACCAGTGGTGTTCTCACTGCTACATCAAACGTTACCGTTATTTTGAGCGGCATTGATGCCGGAGATTATGCTGGTATTTGTGCTGATGTACCTGTGCCTATTGCCCTCACCGAAGCTACTGCTTCTGCCGATTTGATTGGCCTCAACTGGTCGTCGAACGGTACGGGAACTTTCTCAAATCCCACATTGCTCAATCCTACCTACACACCAAGTATGGCCGACTTTACAAATGGCAGTGTAGAACTTACCCTTACAGGTATCTCACTGGCATGTGGCCCTCTGAGTGATGTTACTGAAATCATCTTCCAGGCGCCTCCTACTTTGGACATGCCGGAATTTGTATTCACCTGTGTTCCTGTTGAAGTGGAACCCGATCCGGTTAATTTTGCCGGTTTGATAACTGCTGATAACTATGGAATGGTGCAGTGGGCTTCTATCAACTCAGTGTCCAATTTATTTACCCCGGATGATCAAACACTCGAGCCTACTTTCTTTCCTGCACCGCTGGATGTTTCTTCCACATTTGATCAAGGATTAGAACCTACACGTCTTGTGCTGGCTTTAGATCCAATCGATCCCTGCACTGTTGGTGTCAGTGGTGAGGTAGCTATTTATTATGTACGTCCTCCGGCTGTAAGTGCAGGTGAACCTTATGGTTTCTGCCTCGATCCTGCTATTACAAGCTACACCTTCAGTGGTGCAAGCGTTGAGTTTGATGACAACCTCGCTCTGGCTCCGGTTATGGCATCAATCACTAACACTATACTTTGGACAACTGATGGTGATGGTGATTTTGATGATCCTACCCTGGTGAATCCTACCTACACTTATGGTCCTAATGACCTGTTGGGTGGCGTTATCAACTTTAAGGTTACTGCCGAAACTGATGTGGCTTGCGGATCGGTTATTGATAGCACTACCATTACGGTTCAGGCTCCTCCCACCATCAATATTATCCCCGATACCTACACAATCTGTGAAGGTGATTTCATGGATTTTACCGACTTGGTTGAAGGTGAAAATTTCGCATCACTACAATGGTTTACTACCAATGGCGCTGGTTTTTATTCAGACGAAAATATTTTAGAACCCATCTATTATCCCAGTCCACTCGACATTCTGCAATTTGCTGAGATTGGTCTTTGTACTGAGTTATGGGTGGCTGCTGAAGCCATTGATCCCTGTACAGTTTCTGATGAAGATATGATGTTGCTTTGCTATCAATTACTACCTGTAGTTGTGGCCGGCGAAAACGACACCATTTGTTCCAACGAGACATTTACTACCGATCCAACCGTAGAAAACAGCAATGGTTCCTACATGTGGACGCATAACGGCAACGGCTATTTTGAAGATCCTACCCTGCTCAACGCTACCTATGTTGCCGTTAACGCTGATGCCAATACCGTAATTACCCTTACCCTTACCGCCGGGCCTATTGGTCCTTGCAGCACTGCCGGCGAAGGTTCGATGGAACTTACCGTATTGTGTGCACCGGATGTTTATGCAGGTGAAGATTTCACCGTGTGTGAGACCGAAAATCCGGAGCTAATCGGTGAAGTAGAGTGTGTATCTGATTTTATGTGGGCTACTACCGGCGATGGTACTTTCTGCTGCCCGGATGATTTGATTACTACCTACTATCCTGGCCCTGGCGACCTGGCAAGCCCCTGCGTTACGCTGGTTCTTATTGGTTATCCTCTTGAGCCTTGCTCGTTGTATGAACTCGACAAAGTAGTGGTTTGTTTCGACCCGGCTCCTGTTGTTGATGCCGGATCCGACATGATCGTTTGTGAAGGCGAACCCGTGCAGCTTGATGGTTTTTCTGAAAACGTTTGCGGTCTGCAATGGGTTACCTTTGACGGTACCGGTTCGTTCAGCGATGAAACTATCGAAGACCCAATTTATTTACCTTCGGCTCAGGATGTCATCAGCGGAACAGTACACCTTATATTAATAGGTGCTCCCTGCGGAGTTTGTACCGAACCTGCTATCGACACAATGGCGCTGACCATTCAACGTTTGCCGGCCATTGATCTTGGTGAAGAGGAAGCTACTATTTGTGAAGACGGTTCCTACACCTCCATTGCTACAGCTACAGATTACAGCAGCGTGCTTTGGACTACCACAGGTGATGGCGAATTTGATGATGCAACTTTGCTCAATGCTACCTACACCCCAGGTTCTGGCGACATAGCCAACGAAGCTGTTATTCTCACCCTTACTGTCCAGGCTGTCGGCCCTTGTTTTCCTGCCGCTACCGCTACCGCTGATATTTTGATCAACATTCAGTTGCTGCCGTTTATTGATATTATCCCTGACACCGCAACTATTTGTTACGATCAGTCGTACGACTTTACAGGTAATGTTAATGTAAGCAATTACGATGCAATTCAATGGTTCACAACGAATGGTGTTGGTCAATTTTCTAATGAAAATGTCCCCTATCCAACTTACTATCCAAGCCCGTTAGATTATCTTACGGGATGTATCGAAATTGGTGTTGTTGTATCACCTCTCGCACCTTGTTTGGGAAATGGTTCTACGGACATCATGATCTTGTGCTTCCAGCCTCCTGTAAATATCGAAATTGAAGGTGAAGCCATGATTTGTGAAGATGCCACTTACACGCCCGATCCGTATCTCCTCGAGAATGCCTGTGGCGTATTGTGGACTACCGACGGTGACGGTACATTTGATGATGCTACACTCGAATATCCGGTTTATACCCCTGGTGTTGCTGACCTTTCCGCTGGTTTTGTAGAATTACATCTTATCGGTATGGGTTGTGCAACATGTGCTGCCGACACTGCCGATGTGTATTTAATGTTCCAGTTGAACCCGGTTGCTGATGCTGGCCCCGACGGTGTTGTTTGCGAACATCTCTGTCTGCCTCCCTGGACCAACGGACAATATCAATTGAATGGTGCTGTTACCAATGCCAGCGGCCAATTATGGACATCTGCCGGTGATGGTGCTTTTGATGACGCTTCCTTACTCAATGCCGTCTATACCATTGGTGATAACGACATTGCAAATGGATTTGTAGAGCTTTGCCTTACCGCCGCTCCGATAGATCCTTGTACAGTGTCTGATACCGACTGCATGACACTGAACATTCAGTATTTCCCCATAGCTGATGCCGGCGACGATCAGGAGATTTGTGAAGGCGAAAGCGCTCAGCTTGATGGTACAACCACCTATGCCAGTGGCGTGTTCTGGGATTTCGCATTCTATGGCGAAGGCGATGGTACCTGGAACAACCAGCTTATCGAAGACCCGATTTACACTCCTGGTCCCGATGATATCCAAAGAGGATGGGTTGAACTGATTATGGTTGCTTTCCCCGAAAGCCCATGTACCTATCCCGCTGTTGATATTATGACCCTTTACATCATTCAGGAGCCGGTTGCTTTTGCTGGTGAAGATGGTACCATTTGTTCAGGCGAAACTTTCGAACTTGTTGATGCTTTCGTAGAAAATGCTACGGGTGGCGTATTGTGGACAACTACCGGAACCGGTACTTTTGATCCTGCTGCCGATGTGGTTAATCCTACTTACATTCCTGGCCCTGGTGAAATGGGTGTTGTTACTTTGTGCCTGACCGCCTATGATGGCTCTGCTTGTCTGGGTGAATACAAAGATTGCATGGAGCTAACCATTCTTGAACCGCCGACAGCTGACGCAGGTGACGATGCAACGATTTGTGCATACGAAGAATTTACCACCAATCCTGATGTTTCGAATTATAGCAGTGTGCTGTGGACGCATAATGGAAGTGGTTCATTTGATGATCCTACTTTACTGGCAGCCACTTACACACCTGGTATAGATGACGTAAGTGTAGAGCTTTGTATTGAAGTGTTCTCAATCGATCCTTGTAATATTACGGTTTCTGACTGTATGACTCTCACCCTGAACCCAGAGCCTGCCGTAGGATTCTGCTTCAATGGCGAATTGGCCGAAACCGGTTCAGAATTTGAATTCTGCTACAACGAAACTGTTACTGTTTCGCTGTGCGAAGTATGGGCTGGCGTAGGTCCGTTTGAAGTTTGCTACGTACTGAATGCTGAACCCGAAATTTGTGTTACTGTGGCCGAAGGCGAAAACCTCTTCTCAGATGTATTACCTGTCGGAACCCACACAGTAAACGTAACCTCTATTACTGACGTCAATGGTTGTATGGCACAGGATGTTGATCCTTACATTGCCTATGTAACCATTAATCCCGAGCCAGTTGCAGCTTTCTGCTTCAATGATGAAGTTGCTGGTACCGGAGACGTATTTGAATATTGCTACAATGAAACCGTAACCGTTGACCTTTGTGAAATCGTTGCCGGAACGGGTCCGTTCGAAGTATGCTACACCGTTAATGCCGAACCTGAAGTTTGTGTTACTGTTGCCGAAGGCGATGTTCTCTTTAGCGAAGTGCTGCCTGCCGGAACTTACGACATCCAAATTACCAGCATTACCGATGCTAATGGTTGTATGGCTTCTGACGTTACTCCCTACATGGCTACTGTTATTGTTAATCCCGAGCCAGATGCTCACATCTGCTTCAATGGCGAACAAGCCGGATACAACGATACGTTCGAGTATTGCTACGATGAAACTGTAAATGTTACCCTGTGTGAGATTCTCTCTGGCACTGGTCCATTCGAGGTTTGCTATACCATTAATGGTGCTGTACCCGAAATTTGTGTAACCGTAGATGAAGGCGAATCGTTGTTCAACGACATACTTCAA
>JAAYIU010000010.1 GCA_012523265.1 Bacteroidales bacterium
ACCCAATACAACAGCGGCATGGGCAGCAATGGCCTGACCATGGCGCGCCACGAAGTTTTTAACCATGCCCTCGCAGGCAAATATCCCGAGAGCTTTGATGATCGTGTGCCTGAACATCTCGTTTATACCGGCACACACAATCTTACCGATGCCACGGAAATAGCAGGAATGGATGCCGGACGCATGGTGCTGTCGCCCACACGGAGCTATGCGCCTATATTAAAAAAAATTCTTGAAGAGGTGCGTCCGAAAATTCATGGCATGGTGCACTGCAGCGGTGGCGGACAAACAAAGATTCTTCATTTCACTGATCGTCTGCACATCATAAAGGACAACCTGTTTTACCCCCCTCCCCTGTTCAGAATGATTAATTCAGGCGGAAAAATTCCCACACGTGAGATGTACCAGGTTTTCAACATGGGACACCGCATGGAGATTTACACCGATGCCGCCACAGCAGCCAGCATCATCCAGATTTCAAAATCTTTTGGCGTGGACGCAAAGATTGTGGGACGCTGTGAAAAAGCAGAGAAACGACGGCTTACGATTGTTGCGGAAGGGGAAAAGATGGAGTACTGGTAGGAGTTGTTTGTGTCCCGAATCGCAAGGCTCCCGGGATTTCCCCGATGGGTCGGGGCAGGCAGCTACGCTCAAGTTCTTTTATTGTTCGTTGTTCGTTGTTCGTTGTTAAAGCAGAAAGCCCGCCAGCCGCCCTATTAAAAAATATAAAACTGATTTTGTGTCCGACCGATACTCAGCCGCTTGAAGATTTCCGAGCAGCCTCATAAATCGGGATGGCCATATGAAACGAGCTGCCGGTGCCGAGGGTGCTCTCTACCCAGATTTTCCCATTGTTTTTGTCGATAAATTCTTTGCAAAGAATTAGCCCTAAGCCGGTGCCCGTCTCGCCGTTGGTGCCTGAGGTGGAGGATGTTTCGGTGAGGGAAAATAGTGATTTAATTTTTTCGGGAGCGATGCCAATACCGCTGTCGGCAATTGAGAACCTGAGCATGGCCGGATAGTTTGGATCGAAAAAGGTGGTGATGTTGATGACGCCAAAGCCATGAGTGAATTTGATGGCATTGGAGAGCAGGTTGCGGATGATGGTGCGCAGCATGTTGTCATCAAAAAGAACCTGATGGCTTTCACAAGGTTCGAAAGTAAGATGGATGTTTTTTTCGTCAGCGTTGGATTTTAACAAAGAGATGCTTCGCTCGACGACATTGTTGATATCGACCATGTCGGGATGGTAGTCGATGGTACCCACACGCAGGCGCGACCATTCGAGCAGGTTCATCAGCAATTCGTAAGCGCCTTCTGACGATTGCCTAATGGCTTGCACCATGGTAATTTTGTCGACGTCGTCAAAATCGCTCCACTCGTCACACAGCAGCGTGGAAAAACCAATGATGGCGTTGAAAGGATTTTTGAGGTCGTGGGCTATGATGTTAAAAAAGCGGTCTTTGGTGAGGTTGGCATCGCGCAGTTCCTGCTCCGAGCGGCGCAGCCTCTCTTCGGCCTGCTTGCGAACAATGGAAAGAGTGATCTGTGGCGAGATGACCTGCAAGAGTTGCCGATGTTCTTCGCGGATGGCATCAACATCCTGGTAATTTTGCAGCACCATCACTCCTATCACCTTCCCTTCGACCATGAGGGGAATTCCCAGCCAGACATGCGGAATCGACCCAACGGCCTTAATCGTTCCCGCATCGATGAGTTGCATCAGCTTTTCGCGGCTGAGCAGCATACTTTCTTTGGTTTCTATCACCAAAGCGCTCATTGTTTTTTCGGCAGGAAATCGATCGAAGGTATCTTTTTCGTCTTTAAAATAAGGTAAGCTCAGCGAGTTGGTATCTTCATCGTAAAGCGCCAGGAAAAAGTTGCGCGTGTCGATGAGCGAGGATATCTCGGCGCGGATATAATC
>JAAYIU010000134.1 GCA_012523265.1 Bacteroidales bacterium
CTATAAGCAAGGGAATCGCGAAAAGCAGCCGAAAACCAATTATACGAATAAGGACGCAGCCCCCCTTCAACGATTACCTGCAACTGTCCTTTGCATGTGCCGGGGCAGCCTTTGTTGATCTGATTTACTTCGGCGAATACCATGCGCGGGTAGAGCCAAATCTGTACGCTGTCGGTGCAAACGATGGTGTTGGCGCTGTCGCTGATTTGTACATAAATGGTGGTGGTATCGTTTTCGGGCGTCACTTCTACACAGGCACGCGTGCTAAAAGGAATGAAAAGCTCCGGGTCGTCAGAAGTCCATTGATACATGAGCGTGTCGGGAACTACACACAGCGTCACCGGGTAAGAGTAGCAGGTCAGGATGGTATCCACCATGTCGATGTAGGCATTTTGCAGAATCACGAAAGTGGAATCTTCCACCACCGACATATCCTGACGGGTACAAAGCACGCTGTATTTTCCTGGCTGGTTGGCGATGATTGTCTGCGTTTGTTCGTCGGTGCTCCACAGATAGCTGATAAACCCTTCGCCGGCATCCAGCAGCACGCTGTCGGTCATACATGCCCGTGTGGTATCTGCAAGCTGTGGCTCCTGCGCCCCGGCACTGTCGAAAACATGCAGCAGCATCAATAGAATGATTGCGGTGATCGTCGAAAACTTGTTTTTGCTTTGTAATGCCATGCTTTTTGTGCTCGTTTTGGATCGCGAAAATAGAGATTATTCTGCAATTGCATCCTCACTTCGCTCACATCCTTCAGGTAAGTGATGAAAATGGTTTCCTGTCGAAAATATTGTAATCATCCATAAAAAATTCAGATGCACCTTTGGTTACAACATTTTTCATTGTCATCCATTTCTATTTTATTATTAAAATAATTGACAAAAAGACACTTGAAATCAGTTAGTTAACTGACAACATTGCTTCAAAATCCCGGTTTTGCCCGGTGGCCGGATGTTTGATAATTGATGTTTTCAACAAAAAAATTAAAACCTATGAACCTGAATAATTTCACTTTAAAAGCTCAGGAGGCCGTTCAGAAAGCACAGGAGATAGCGCAGGCATCGCAGCATCCGCAAATAGAGACTACGCATCTGCTCAAAGGCCTTCTGTTGATTGACGAAAATGTAATTCCATTTCTGCTAAAGAAAATGGATGTAGATATGAATGCATTATCTACCGGCCTCGACCGGTTGTTGCAGACCTATGCGCGGCAAACCGGCGGGCAGGTCTATCTGTCGGCTGATGCCAATACCGCTTTGCAAAAGGCGCTGTCGTACCTCAAGGAGTTCGGCGATGAGTTCGTAAGTATCGAGCACCTGTTGCTGGGTATCCTTTCGGTAAATGACAAAACCTCTGCTCTGCTTAATGAGCATGGTGTAAACCGCAGGAACCTGATCGAAGCTATCAAAATTTTGCGTAAAGGGCAAACTGTGAAAACACAAAATGCCGAAGATACCTACAACGCGTTGAATCGCTATGCACGAAATCTGAATGAGCTGGCTGCCAGTGGCAAGCTCGACCCGGTGATTGGTCGCGACGAAGAGATACGGCGCATCCTGCAAATTCTCTCGCGACGTACCAAAAACAACCCGATACTCATTGGTGAGCCTGGCGTGGGGAAAACCGCCATTGCCGAAGGTATTGCGCATCGTATTATTAATGGCGACGTGCCCGAAAACCTGAAGTCGAAACATATTTTTTCGCTCGACATGGGCGCTTTGATTGCCGGCGCCAAGTACAAAGGCGAATTTGAAGAGCGGCTCAAGAGCGTCATCAAAGAGGTGGTGGATTCCGATGGAGAGATCATGCTCTTTATCGATGAGATACATACCCTGGTGGGTGCCGGCGGCGGTGAAGGTGCTATGGACGCCGCCAACATTCTAAAACCGGCGCTTGCACGCGGCGAGCTGCGCGCCATCGGTGCTACCACGCTCAAGGAATACCAGAAATATTTTGAAAAAGACAAAGCCCTCGAACGCCGTTTCCAGATTGTGATGGTGAATGAGCCTGACACCCTCGACGCCATCTCTATTTTGCGCGGACTAAAAGAGCGCTACGAAACACACCACCACGTGCGGATTAAAGACGATGCCATCATTGCTGCCGTGGAGCTGTCGCAACGCTACATCACCGATCGTTTTCTTCCCGACAAGGCCATCGACCTGATTGATGAAGCTGCCGCCAAGCTGCGCCTCGAGATCAACTCGCTGCCCGAAGAACTCGACGAGATCGAGCGCCGCATCCGCCACCTGGAGATTGAGCGCGAAGCCATCAAACGCGAAAAGGACAAAGAAAAACTGCGTCACTTACAGGAAGATATTGCCAACCTCAGCGAGCAGCGCAATGCTATGCGCGCCAGGTGGCAGGCCGAGAAGGAAGTGGTGGAGGCCATTCAAAACCGCAAGAAAAACATCGAAGACCTGCGCCTGCAAGCCGACCGCGCCGAACGGGAAGGCGACTTTGGCAAAGTGGCCGAGATTCGTTACGGCAAAATTAAGGCACAGGAAGATGAGCTTGAAAAACTCAAAGCCCGCCTTAGCACACTGCAAGGCGACAGCCCAATGATCAACGAAGAGGTGGACAGCGAAAACATCGCCGAGATCGTCTCGCGATGGACGGGCATTCCGGTGAGCCGGATGCGGCAAAGCGAACGCGAGAAGCTGCTGCATCTCGAAAGCAAGCTGCATCAGCGCGTGGTAGGGCAGGAGGAAGGCATCACCGCCGTTGCCGACGCCATACGCCGCAGCCGCGCCGGATTGCAGGATACCCGTCGCCCCATAGGTTCATTTATATTTTTGGGAACCACCGGCGTTGGAAAAACCGAGTTGGCCAAAGCATTGGCCGAGTTTCTGTTTAACGACGAAAATTCGATGATCCGCATCGACATGTCGGTGTACCAGGAGCGCCACACCGTGTCGCGGCTTGTTGGCGCCCCTCCCGGATATGTGGGCTACGAAGAGAGCGGCCAGCTTACCGAAGCCGTGCGCCGCAAGCCCTATTCGGTGATACTGCTCGATGAGATTGAAAAAGCCCATCCCGACGTTTTTAACATCCTGCTGCAGGTGCTCGACGACGGCCGACTTACCGATAACAAAGGAAGGTTGCTGGATTTTAAAAATACCATCATCATTATGACCTCCAACATTGGCTCGCATTTGATACAGGAAAAGCTGGGCGCCGAAGATGGCAGCGACGACGAGCAGAAGTTTGAAGCCGCCCGCCGGGAGGTTTTCGAGTTGCTCAAGCGCACCATTCGTCCGGAGTTTCTCAACCGTATCGACGAGATCATCATGTTCCGCCCGCTGTCGGAAAAACAAATTCGTGAAATTGTCGAATTGCAGATCCGCCTGTTGCAGAACCAGCTTGCCAAAAACGGTATTCATCTGGAACTAACGCCGGCAGCTTTGGATTGGATAGGCCACGCAGGCTTCGATCCGCAATATGGCGCCCGCCCGGTAAAACGCGTTATCCAGCGCAACCTGATGAACGCGCTTTCCAAAATGATCCTGGCAGGCCGCGTCACCCGCGACGACACCATCCAAATAGATGCGCAGCAAGGGGAGCTTACTTTTGCAAATGCGTAAATATCTGTTGATAAAAAGAAAACAAAAAGAGCGAACCCCTCAGCGGTTCGCTTTTTTTTAGAACTGCCCGTTATAACCTTTTGTATCCCCGAGGTTCTTGCCGTGATTGACAAAAACAAAAGGTTTTGATGTAAAATTATTGTAACTATTTAGGTAGCGTCATTGAAATCCAAATCATCGTGACCCCATCCCCGACCTCCCGATAATCGGGACAGGCATTCCCCTGAAGGAGAAGGGAGCCCCGCCGCACAAGCCACAGCAGCGGCCAGTGCGTTGGCATTCTCCCCCTTCAGGGGGAGCTAGAGGGGGTCTCTGGAAGTGGCCAAACCAGAGCTGCCGAAGGAGACCTATATAGTTACAAATTATTTAGCCAACTTATCACTAACCCCGGCCTTTAGGCCGGGGATAAAAAACGGCAAAAAAATCACTGGGCTTTAGCCCAAATAAATAGAACATTATGATAAGTTCATGGAGAAAGTATGGATGTATAAAGTATGGCAGGGCTATCCAAATCCGCTCTAAAGGGCAGGGTTATTCAAATGCTGCAGATGTGATACACTCAATAAAGAATATCAGAGACGAACAAAACAATGTGATTTCTAATTTTTCCTGGCAGCAGTTTCCTGCATTTCACTCCTCAAATGGAGCACTTCGGTGTTTTAGGCGAATGATTTCCGGCTTGCTTCTCCAGGCATACCTATTTTTGCCCATTGATAATGAAATTAAAATGATTACAAAAAAGACTGGTAAAATGAATTATAAAAATGTAAATCAGAGAAGCGTTATTTACGCCATCGGCATCGCAGTGATTCTGGCGGTATTATCTTCTTGTGGTTCGGGCAATGGCAAGGATTCCGACACTTACGTAAAGTTGGTAAAAACCGCCCGGGTTCAACAGGATTCGTTGGTTGAGCAAAAACAGTTTCCGGCGACTGTTAAGGAAAACCAAAAAATCAACCTTGCTTTTCGCGTGGCCGGCCCTATCAAGAAAATTCATGTCCGTGAAGGGGATTATGTGAAAAAAGGGCAGTTGATTGCCGAAATGGATGCCCGCGATTATGAGGTGCAAAAAGCAGCCGCACAGGCACAGGTAGAACAACTGCGCTCGGAGTACGCGCGCGTGCAGCAGTTGCACCGGCGAAACAGCGTTGCCGACAACGACTACGAAAAAATGAAGGCAGGCAAAGAGATGGCCGAAGCCAAGCTCGAAAACGTTAACGACCAGTTGAACGATACCCGGTTGTACGCGCCGTTTTCGGGTTATGTTGCCGAAGTGATGTTCGACGACGGTGCACTGGTAAATCATGGAACACCTATCGCTACAATGATCGACGTGAGCAAGCTCAGGGTAGAAATAAATGTGCCCTCCTCCATGTTTTTGAAAAGAGACGCAATTACAAAAATTGAATGTACGCAGGATGATATTCCCGGAAAAACCTTTGCGCTCACCCTGGATAATTACAACATCAAAGCCAACAACAACGGCCTATATGCCATTTACCTGCATCACCAGCCCGACGCAAATTCGCCGTTAGCACCCGGGATGAATGTATCGGTGAAAATTTATTATACCACGCCCTTCAATTCTTTGCTTAGCCTTCCGGCAAATGCCGTGTTCGAAAAACAGAACGAAAGCTATGTGTGGCTTGTCGAGGACAACACGGTTCGCAGCAAGAAGATTGTGCTGAGCAAGCAGATCAGGAATGGAAATCTGCAGGTATCCGCTGGCCTTCAAGCCGGCGATCAGGTGGTGATTGGAGGTCTTAATCTCCTAAAAGAAAACGACACTGTGGAAATAGTGGCACCCGTGAGCAAATCAAACGTTGGTAATCTGTTGTAAAAAAATCCCGTCATGCATATATCCGAATACGTTTTTAAGAAAAAGAACATTTTTTATTTCCTTTTGGTGGCCATCGTTTTAGGCGGAATTTATTCGTACCAAAAGCTGAGCAAGCTCGAAGACCCTGAGATAGCGGTGATGATGGCCAATGTGGTAACGGTTTATCCGGGCGCATCGGCGCACCAGGTGGAGATGGAGGTTACCAATGTGTTGGAAAACGAAATTTCGGCGCTGGCCGACATCAACAAGATAAAGTCGCGCTCCGAGGCCAATGTATCGGTAATACAGATAGAGCTGGAGATGGACGTGCCACAAGACGACATTCCACAGCGTTGGGAATTCCTGCGCAGGAAGCTGGAACTGGCCATCCCCAAGCTACCCGAAGGGGTACAAAAACCCATCGTGATGGACGATATGGGCGATGTGTATGGGATGTTTTATGCCATGGTGGCCGACGATGGTTTTTCGTATCAGGAGATGAGCGACTACGCCAACTTTATCCGCAAAAACATGCTCGAGGTAGAAGGCGTGCGCAAGATCACCGTGTATGGCGAGCAGTCGCCCGAAATACACATTACCCTTTCGCCCGACAAGATGAGCGAGATGGGCGTTATGCCCTTACAGATTTTTTCGGCCTTGAGCGATCACACCAAAGTATTGTATGCCGGCAGTTTGCAGTCGGGAACAAAGCAATTGCGCGTTAACGTAGATGGCCAGGCCACTACCGTTGATGATATTCGTGATATTTTGATTACTGCTATTGGCGGCTCTTCCTTTAAGCTGGGCGATATTGCCACTGTGGAAATGGCTTACAACGAGCCTTTGCGAAACACTTTTTTTGTTAATAACCAAAAGGCATTGGGCATTGGCATTTCGATGGAGAGTGGCGACAACATTCTGAATGTGGGGAAAAGGGTAGAGAAGAAGCTATCCTCGTTGCGACATCAGATCCCTGCGGGTATCACTTTCGAGAAGGTGTTTTTTCAGCCCGAAAAGGTCGACGATGCAATCACAGGTTTTATGTGGAACCTCGTCATTTCGGTGCTTATCGTTATTGTAGTACTCATGTTTACCATGGGCTTTCGTGGCGGGGTAATTATAGGCAGTGGCTTGGTGCTGACCATATTGGCCACTTTCCCGCTGTTGATGCTTGCCGATGGTACCATGCAGCGCATTTCGCTGGGCGCTTTCATCGTGGCCATGGGCATGCTTGTGGACAACGCCATTGTGGTTTTGGATGGCATTTTAAAAGAAAAAGATAAAGGTTGCAAAGGGAAAACAGCGTACACCAAATCAGCTAAACAAACGGCTATCCCGCTTTTGGGTGCCACCATTATTGCCATAGCAGCATTCTTCCCCGTTTATCTTTCGCCCGATGCTGCCGGAACATATATACGCGATCTTTTTGTGGTATTGGCTATCTCCTTATCGGTGAGCTGGGTGCTGGCATTAACACAGGTACCCTTGTTTTCAGCCATTTTATTAAAAAATAGTAATAAGAAAAAAGGGCGGAAAGCTGTAAATTTCTATGATAAACCCATTTATCGAAGATTGACCCGGGTATTGGAATGGGGCATGCATCATCGGATATTTGTTGTTGCCTCCACCTTTGTGCTTTTATTCATCACTGTGCTGATGATAGGAAGGGTTGATCAAACATTCTTTCCTGATTTTAATTACAACCAATGTTACATCGAATATACACTACCCAGAGGCAGCAACGCCGATCAGGTGAACGAAGACTTAAAAGAAATCAGCGATTATTTTAATTCATTGGACGAAGTGGAAATGGTGGTGAGCAGCCACGGAATGTCGCCCATGCGCTATTCGCTGGTACGCCCCATGATGACCGAAAATGCGGATAATTATGGAGAGCTTATCGTTAACTTCAGTGATTTCGAGACGATGATAAAAATGCGTCCGGTATTGGCTCAATATCTCCGCACGAGCTATCCCGAAGCCATGAGCCGCATACGCAAATATTCCATATCAATACTATCGTCGCACACGGTGGAAGCGGAGTTTACCGGTCCTGACCCGGCTGTATTGAAACATCTGAGCGACCAGGCACAACAATACATGTTGCAAAATCCAAACGTGGACAAATATACCGTAAGCAGCGACTGGGAACCTAAGGCAAAATCTCTCACCGCAATTTATAACCCGCTCTCGGCCAACAAAGCCATGATCACACGCAACGACATCAGCAACGCCATACTTGCCGCAACCGACGGCTTGCCCATAACAAAAGTTTATCAGGGCGAAACGCCTTTGCAAGTCCGCCTGATGCTAAGAGAAAGCGATGGCAGCCGCATCGAAGATCTGAACGACATACCCGTATGGGGTGCTTTGCCAAATATACATGGGATCATGGATAACACTACTTTGCAAAAAATATCCACCGGCGCACTTAGCGCCAACGAAATGATCAAGACAGCCATTACCGCCGTACCTTTAAGCACCATTACGCATGGTGTGGAAATAGACTGGGAAGAACCGGTGGTGCGACGAGTAAACGGGAAAAGGGTGATACAGGCACAATGCGATGCTGTCGATGGCGTGGGGCCGGCGCAGGTTCAGGCCGAACTCGACGAGGCTATACGAAACATTAACATGCCTCCCGGCTATAGCTTTATGTGGGTGGGAGAATCGGAAATGAAAGTCGATGCGCTGAAAGGAATTCTCAGCTATCTGCCGCAGGCAGGAGGTATTATCCTGCTGGTGCTTTTGCTCTTGTTCAACGATTACCGCCGCCCGCTAATCATTGTCCTGTGCCTGCCACTATCTATTATTGGCATTGTTCCCGGTTTGTTACTCACCGGGCAGCCTTTTTCGTTTGTGGGCATTGTGGGGCTTATCGGCTTATCGGGCATGATCATCAAAAACGCCATCGTGTTGCTCGACGAAATCCATTTGCGGCTCAAGGAAAGTCCTACGGCATACCGCGCTGTGGTCGATGCTACCATTTCCAGGGTGCGCCCGGTAATTATGGCTTCGCTTACCACCATTCTGGGCATGCTTCCGCTGCTCACCGACCCGATGTATCAGGCCATGGCCGTAACAATTATTTCGGGTCTTTTGGTCGGCACGCTCATCACCCTGGTCTTTGTTCCGCTGCTGTATTCGGTATTTTATCGTGTAAAAATCAACAGTTAGTGACATCAGGAAATCTCGTGCTTTATTATTTTTTAATAAAAATAGAAATATGAAAAATACAACCTCAATAGTGTTTATCCTCCTGCTCTTCTCGGCTCACTTGCTGTCGGCTCAGCAAACGCTGGTACTGAACCGGGATGAATGCAGGCAAATGGCCATCGAAAATAGTGAGACATTGAAAATTGCCGACGAAAACATCAACATGGCGCAAGGTGAGAAAATGGCTGCCAAAGCAGCACGTCTGCCGCATATTTCGCTTTCCGGTACCGGCTTGTACTCGAAGCAGGAAATTAGCGAAGACCTCCTGCTGCCCACCCAGGCCTTCGACCCTGCAACCGGCGAATTGGTGCCCAACGTAGCCATCGACCCGGCCAGCGGCCAGCCCATCATTGGCCCCGACGGCAATCCCGTTTTTAACCTCTACGGGTTTCTCCCACTCGATATCACAATGTATGGTACTGCCCTGGCAAATTTAGCGGCGCAGCAGCCCATCTATACCGGAGGCAAGATAAATGCCGGCAACAAAATGGCAAACATTGGCGAAAACATGGCCGGCAAGAACAAAATGCTGCAGCAAGCCGAACTTATCTATGCCACCGACCAGGCTTATTACCAATACCTTTCGGTGAAGGAAAAAGTAGCGCTGGCCGAAGAATATAAAAAGCTGCTCACCAGGCTTGCTGCGGTAGTGGAAGATAGCTACGAAACCGGGATGATAAACCGAAACGAACTGCTCAAAGTGCAGGTGAAATACAACGAAGCCGCGCTGCAGGCACAGAAAGCCCAAACCGGACTGGCGTTGTCGCAAATGGCTTTGTGCCGTATCATCGGTGTGGATTTGAACACACAGTTGCAAATCACCGACAGCATAGCAAACGTAAGCATCAATCTGGATACCCTGAATAACTTGCGTGCCGGCAACCGCATCGAATATCAACTGATGCAAAGCCAAGTGGAAATGGCCGAACAAAACATAAAGATGGTACGTGGCGATTACCTGCCAACGGTGGGCGTTTCGGTGGGTTATAATTACCTGGTGATGGGATTGAAAGATATGGACAACTACGATCAACATGGCATCAACGCCCTGGCGAGCATCAATATACCCATCGTCACCTTTGGCGAACGAAAGGGCAAAATAAAATCGGCTAAAGCAGAATTTAATACCAAACAGCTTGAACTACAACAAGCCACCAATTATCTTCAACTCGAAATAGAACAGGCGCGCCTCAACTACACCGATGCCTGGACCCGTGTAGAAATGGCCCGCATCGCCCTGGAGCAGGCCAGCGAAAATATGCGCATCAGCGACGACAACTATGAGGTGGGAATGGAAACTATTGTAAACGTGCTCGAAGCAAAAGCCGAATGGCAAAAGGCTTACAGCAATAAAATTGATGCACTCACCAACTTTAAAATCCATGAAAGTAATTTACTGCGGGTTTCTAATCGTTTACAACCTTAAATAATGCAGGTTAAGTTCTCGAATTATCATTAATGCGGCAGGTTAAGTTGCGAATTTCAAAGTCCACGAAAGCAATTTACTGCGGGTATTCAGTCGGCTGGAGAGGTGAGAGATGAGAGATGAGAAATGAGCGATGAGAAATGAAAGGTGGTGGAGTGTCTTTAGAGTCGTTACTGTTCTTAGAACCCAAAGATAGAGGTGAGGAGTGATGAGAGATGAGTAGAAAGTGTAAAGTAAGAAGTGAGCATTAGCATAGTGCAAAAGTGTAGTTTTGTTTTATTGTGATAAACATCATGAAAAATAGTATAGAAAAAGCCATAAGAGTTTTGATTGTAGAAGACGAGGCGCCCAACAGCCGCATGTTGCGCGAACTCATTGCTGAGCTGCGCCCGCAGTGGAAGGTAGAAGCAATCACCGAAAGTGTGCAGGAGAGTGTGGCCTGGTTACAATCCAATCCCGCCCCTGATATCATCCTCATGGACATTCAACTTTCCGACGGCATTTGTTTTTCTATTTTCGATCAGGTGGCGCTGCCGCCGTCGTGCCGCATTATTTTTACCACAGCCTACGACGAATATGCCATCAGGGCTTTTAAAGTGAACAGCATCGACTATCTGCTGAAGCCCATAGAAAAAACCGAACTCGAAGCTGCCATTAAAAAATACGAAGAGCTTTTATCAGAATTTCAATCCGGGAGGAGTGAGATTTTTCAGGTTCAGGAGAAATACGACCAACTTGTCAAAAATATCCTTTCCGGAAAAAAAGAGTACCGCACGCGCTTCCTTGTTGCCGGCGTCAACAACTGGCAAACCATCGAAACCAAAAAGATAGCCTTTATCTTCAGCGAAAATAAGCTCACCTTTGCCGTCGATTTTGAAGGCAGAAATTACACGCTGGATTACACCCTGGAGCAGTTGGAATCGGAGTTGAACCCGGCGGAATTTTACAGGGCTAACCGCAAAACCATACTTCATATCGATGCGGTAATAAAGGTTTACAACGACTTGGGCGGAAAGTTAAAAGTGGTGACCAGGCCAGCACCTGATTTTGAAATCCCGGTGAGTCGATTAAAGGCAACCGACTTTAAAATTTGGATGGGGAAATAAAGAACAACGAATATGTTTGATGAAAAACGACTTCAGTTTCTAATCGATCTTAGCTCATACAAGCCGCTGTATGTTTTTATCAGGCTATCCATCATTACTGCGGTCTCCATCCTGCTGATTCACGTTTCTCAATTCCTGGCCGACGAGCCTCCGTTTCACGACAAGCTGCCGCCACTCGCCTTTTTTATAGCTGCCGTGGCATTCAACAGCATTATGGAACTCAACCTTTTGCTCATGCGCATCCTCAACAAAATAGAGCGTTTCAGGTGGAACATCTATCTGCAGGCCATCAGCGTCATTTCTTTGTCGTTGATATTAATATTTATCTGGTTTCAGATAGCGCAAAGCGTTTTTGTGGATAAAAACATTTTAGACCACACCACCACCCAGATCGTTTTGATTACCGGGCTGCTGATTTTAATAATCCATTTACTCATCATCATCATCACCCATCTTGGAAAAGAGTGGATTAACAATCGCAAAGAAATCGACGAGCTGAAACAAGCCAAACTAATAAGCGATTACAACTCACTGAAGGATCGGCTCAACCCGCACTTTATGTTCAACAACCTGAGTGTTTTAAAATCCATGATCCGCTTTAGCCCGCAGGAAGCCGAAACTTTCACGCAAAATTTCACCAATGTGTATCGTTATGTTTTAAAAAGTCACGACGAAAAAACCGTGGTCTTGCAGGAGGAGCTGCGTTTTATCGAGTCGTACATTGCTTTACACAAAGAGCGCATTGGTGAAGGGTTGCAGGTTGAGATGGAAATTGATGATTTGGCGCTTCAACGCGCCATTCCGCCCATGAGCCTCCAGTTACTTGTCGAAAATGCCATCAAACACAACATCGCCAACAAGCACCATCCGCTGAAAATACAAATCGTTGCCGACCTGCAGAACCTTTCAGTAAAAAACAACCGCAACCACAAAGCCAGCACTTACTCCACAAACATGGGATTGCAAACCCTGCAAAGCCAGTACAAACTCATCGCCGACGAGCAAATCCTGATAGAAACACAGCCCGAATTCTTCAAAGTCACCTTGCCTTTGTTGTAAGCCGGAATCATTACTTTTGCGTTTTATGCTAAATGACAAAACCTCATTATCTGAAATGACAAAGAGTGCTGATATCAGCCGGCTCATCGTGGTTGGCGACCGGGTGTTGATAAAACCCAAAACGCAGACCAACAAATCGCGCGGTGGCCTTTACCTTCCGGCGGGTTACACCGAAAAGGAGGAGGTGCAAAGCGGCTACGTCATCCGCACCGGTCCGGGTTATCCCATTCCCATTTCTGCCGACGATAACGACGAACCCTGGAAACACTCCGGCGAAAAAACCAGATACATCCCGCTGCAAGCCAAAGAAGGCGATCTGGCCATTTTTATGCAAAAAGCCGCTGTAGAAATAGTGTACCACGGCGAAAAATACTTTATCGTCCCGCAACACTCCATACTGCTGCTCGAACGCGACGAAGAACTATTCGATTAAACGGAGGTGCTCCTTCAACCATGACTACGACGTATCTTTGCGAAATTCCAAATTACAAACAAGCAAAAATCAAATAAATCTCATCATCGAAAATCCAATGACCAAAACCGTTAGAATATTTGAAATTTGTTTTTTGAGATTTATTTGTCATTTGAAATCTGGAATTCGGAATTTCTATTCAAGCTTTCGCAAAATTGCGCTGTCGTTAGTCTTGATCGTCATGCTGGCAGGCTGTGGTAATGAAAAATCCAAAAGTTCATTTTCCGAATTTACTGCTATCGGCGCTGCCACCACCAACCCGGTGATAGCCACAGGTTTTCGCATCACCGACGGAGAGCAGGAGCGGCTGCTCGAAATATTTAATCCTGCTGACACGCTGCATCCGGTAGCGCGGTTTTATCTGGTGGACAGCGTCTGCGCCGGCAATCGTTATGCTGATGGAATTACGCTTGAAGTTCCTGTGCAACGCATGGTCTGTCTCTCGGCCACACATCTCTCGCTGCTCGATGCGCTGGATAAGATGGAGGCGCTGGTGGGTGTGGCTGGCGCCAATTATGTAGTTTCCGGAAAGTTTAAAGAGAGGGTGGCTAACGGGAAAATCAAAGAAATCGGTATTGCAGGGCGCTATCAACTCGAAGCTTTGCTGGAGCTGGCGCCACAAATTGTAATGGTGTCGCCGCAGGCAGGGCAGGCCTTTGAGCCGCTTACCAATGCCGGACTAACGGTGATTCCCAACGGCGATTTTCTGGAAAACCACCCGTTAGGACGCGCCGAATGGATTAAAATGATGGGAGCGCTTACCGGCACCGAAAAACGCTCCATTTCCATTTTCGATTCAATCAGCAAATCTTATAACCATCTCAAACAAATTGCTGCCAATACGCCGCATCGGCCCAAGGTGCTTGCCGGAAAACAATATGGCGGGTTTTGGAATCTCCCCGGCGGCAAAAGTTATGTGGCGCAACTGCTGCACGACGCCGGCGCACACTATCTTTGGAGCGACAACGAAAACACCGGCGGCCTGATGCTCGACTTCGAGACCGTTTACAACAGAGGCCTCGGCGCCGACTACTGGCGCCTGCTGGTTTATTCTGACACCATTTACACTTACGATTTGCTAGCCCGCGAAGACGGACGTTACCGGAATTTCGCCGCATTCAAAAAAAAGCAGGTGCTGGTATGCAACACCCGCACGACGGCTTATCACCAGCAGGGACTTTTGCAGCCGCACATCCTGCTGGCCGATTATATCCACATCTTTCATCCCGACCTGCTTCATGATCACAAAAACCAATACTATCATCTGATGCCATGACGCACGCTGCTGCTAAATATCAGATTCATCCGCACAACGCTGTATTCAAACTGCTGTTGCTGAGCCTGCTCATTGTTATATTTTTTGTAATAAACATTACGATCGGTTCGGTGATGATACCGCCGGGCGAAATTGTACGAATATTAACAGGACACGCTGCTACACATCCCGCCTGGGAGGGAATCGTGCTGAGTGCGCGGCTGCCACAAGCGCTCACGGCCATGTTTGCCGGCGCTGCTTTGGGAGTAGCCGGCCTCATCATGCAAACGCTTTTTCGCAATCCGCTGGCTGGCCCGTCGGTGCTCGGCATCAGCTCCGGTGCCAGCCTGGGCGTGGCGGTGATGATGTTATTTATTACAATGCCCGCCGGCAAGTTCATCTCCATCAGCCACGTCACGGGCAACTTCGGTGTGGTGGTGGCAGCTTTTGCAGGGGCTTTTGGCGTGTTGCTGCTCATCATGGCGTTGGCAGCGCGCTTTCGCAGCCCGGCCACTATTCTCATCATCGGTATTATGATCGCTTACGCCGTCACGGCCATCGTGGGTATCCTTCAGTTTTATAGTCTTAAAGAAGATTTACAGGCTTTCGTCATCTGGGGTCTGGGCAGCTTTGCCAACGTTTCGTGGCAACAACTTGCCTTTTTTATTCCTTTATTAATAATCGGAATCGTGTTGGCTTTATTAATGATAAAACCTCTCAATGCCCTGCTGCTTGGCGAAAACTACGCCCGCAACCTGGGCGTAAATACCCGGCGTATTTCGCTGCTTGCCATTTTTACCTCAGGATTGCTGATTGCCGTTGTTACGGCTTATTGTGGCCCGATAGCTTTTCTGGGATTGGCGGTGCCGCATTTCAGCCGTGCATTGTTGCGCTCCTCCGACCATCTGCTGGTAATGCCGGGCACGTTGCTTTCGGGCATGGCGCTGGCTTTGTTTTGTAATCTCATAGCGCGCCTTCCGGGTTTTGATGGTGCGCTGCCCATCAATGCCATTACTTCGCTCATCGGCGCACCGGTGGTAGTGTGGATCATCCTTCGCCGCAACCAAATTTCCGTTTCATAATGAGGAGCGCCAGTCTGCATACCAGCGATCTTTCTATTGGCTACAAATTGAGCCATGGCGCGGTTAATTTGCTGCATCAGCATATTAATTTGCAACTGTATCCCGGCGAGGTGATTTGTCTTTTGGGACCCAATGGCTCGGGCAAAAGCACGCTTATCCGCACTTTAGCAGGATTTCAAAAGCCTTTAGCAGGAAAGGTTTTTTTTGGTAACGACGATTTAAGTATGATCACTCCGGCGCAGTTGGCCCGGCGCGTAAGTGTGGTACTTACGGGGCAGGTGGAAATTGCCAACACCAACGTGTTTTCGATGGTGGCTTATGGACGCACGCCTTTCACCGGCTTTATGGGGCGCTTGCAGCCCGAAGACCGTGCCATTGTGCATCAGGCGCTGGAACAAACAGGAATTAAAAATCTTACCAATCGAAAATTTGATGAACTAAGTGATGGTGAGAAGCAAAAAGTGATGATCGCAAAATCGCTGGCACAGCAAACACCGTTGATATTTTTGGATGAACCCACAGCATTCCTGGATTTCCCGGCAAGGGTGGAGATATTAAAACTGCTGCGACAGGCTGCCCGAAGCGCCGGCAAAGCAATTTTGCTCTCCACCCACGACCTGACACTGGCCATCCGCTTTGCCGACAGCATTTGGATGATGGGCAAAGAAAAACCTATCGCCACAGGCACGCCCGAAGACATGGTATTAAATGGCGAATTCGGAAATTATTTTGATAATCCCCAGGTAACCTTCGACAGGTTTTCAGGAACATTTACTTTTGAGGCCGAAAAGATTGGTAAGGTAGCCGTTGCCGGCAGCGGGCTGCATCGCATCTGGCTCGAAAAAGCGCTGGAACGAAAAGGCTACCATGTGGTTCAGGAAACAAAATCCGACTGCCATATCTCCATCTCTGAAAATCAGCATTTCGTTGTTGATTTTATTAATAAAAAATGGATTGCTGAAGACATTTCAGAGGTTTTGGATATTTTAAAAAATTTAGATTTGTCATCAAAAACTAAAGATTAACACAGATAATTATTAGCTATGAAAAACATCCTTATTCCTTTAGCAATTGTTTTGATAACTTTAATAAATGCTTGCAACCCAATGGACAAAGCCGACCTGATCATTACCGGTGCTGTCATCTATACCGTCGACAGCAGTTTCACTACCGCCGAAGGCATGGCCATCGCAAAAGGTAAAATTCTGGCGGTAGGCAGCCACGATGAAATCACCGGAAAATACTCCGCCGATCTGATCTATGATTTGGGTGGTAAAGCAGTTTATCCCGGTCTTATCGATGCGCACTGTCATTTTCTGGGTTATGGCCTGGGGCGCCTGAAGCGTGCTGATCTTACAGGAACCCGCTCAATGCAGGAAGTTGTGGAGCGCGTGCAACAGCATCACGAAAAATTCCCTGATTTGTATTGGATCGAAGGGCGTGGCTGGGATCAGAATGATTGGGCCGACAAGCAATTCCCGGACAAATCAAAGTTGGACGAGCTTTTCCCCGATAATCCGGCAATGCTTACCCGCATCGACGGACATGCCGCGCTGGTCAACAGTGAAGCGCTGGAGCTGGCTGGAATCTCTGCGGAAACAAAGATTGAAGGTGGCGACATAATTCTTAGCAACGGCCAGCCTACCGGCATCCTCATCGACAATGCCATGGAGCTTGTTAAAAATATTATTCCTGAAGCCTCAGCAGAAGAAATTATCAGTGCGTTGCTGCTGGCGCAGGACGATTGTTTTGCCGTTGGCCTCACCGGTGTGCACGACGCCGGACTGGAAACCCAACAGGTGCAAATCATCGATTCGTTGCAACGTGCCGGAAAACTGAAAATGCGCGTCAACGTGATGCTTTCGCCCACACAGGAAAATCTCGATACCTACGTCGACGGCGGGCCTTATATCACCGACCGCCTGAGTGTGCGCAGCATAAAACTTTACGCCGATGGCGCCTTAGGCTCCCGCGGCGCGCTCCTCATCGACGAATACAGCGACGATCCGGGCAACCGTGGCATCTTGCTCACCCATCCCGACACCATCCGCAGCATTTGCCAACAGGCCATCGACGATGGTTATCAGGTTTGCACCCATGCCATCGGCGACTCGGCCAACCGCATGATGCTGCATCTTTATGGCGAATTTCTGCAAGGCCCCAACGACCTGCGCTGGCGCATCGAGCATGCACAAATTGTAGCGCCCGAAGATTTTGATCTTTTTGGAAAATACAGCATTGTTCCCTCGGTGCAGCCTACCCACGCCACTTCCGACATGTATTGGGCGCCCGACAGGGTGGGGCAGGAGCGTATTAAAGGTGCTTATGCCTACAAGCAACTGCTCGATCAGTCGGGATGGATTCCGCTGGGAACGGATTTTCCCATTGAGCAAATCAACCCGATGCTTACATTTTTTGCCGCTACCGCCCGACAGGATGCTGACGGATTTCCTGATGGAGGATTTCAAAGTGAAAATGCGCTTTCGCGCGAAGAAACGCTACGGGGCATGACCATCTGGGCAGCACGAGCCGCTTTTGAAGAAAACAGAAAAGGCAGCCTTGAGCCTGGCAAAGTAGCCGACTTTGTGGTGCTCGACACCGACATCATGCAGATTCCTTTGGTAGAAGTGCCAAAGGTAAAAGTTATGAAAACTTTCGTTGGCGGACAGCAAGTTTACAGCAGGTAGGAAAGGCGATAGTTGTTAAATTTATTATTTTTCAGTCCATCGACTTTTTTGGTGATAGCTTTGAAACTCAAATAATGAAAACATTCCTATCTTTGTTTTCGTTATTCATTTTGATTATGAAAAAGTTAATTATTCTTCTGTTTTTTACCAGCCTTGTTTTGCAGGGATTTGCCCAAACGCGGGAAGTTCCGTTTACCCTGGACGACCGTGATCGCATCATGCGCACCGAGGAGCAGCTAAAAGCTACCAACGAAAAAATTGAATCACTTCGCAACGAGATGAACTCAAAGTTTGAAGCCATAAATTCCAAAATGGATACTAAATTTGGAGCCCTGGAATCAAAAATGGATTCTAAATTTGAGGCTGTGGTAACCAGGATAGACGCCACTAATTCGAGGATCGATATACTTTATTGGGGCATTGCCATTTTGATAACCATAATGCTTTTTATATTCGGATTTATTATCTGGGACAGGCGCACTGCTCTCGACCCTGTGCGGCACAAAATAGTTACCCATGAAGAGCGGCTTGGCAAGCTGGAGCAAATTACCCGCGAACAGGCCAAAAAAGATCCCGACTTTGCCGAGCTTCTCAAAATTGCCGGCTTGCTATGATTGAGCTTTAGATTTTGTAACTCCCCCGCATCATTACTTTTTGCAATTCCTTTTTTAATTCTTCAATATGTTAATCAACCCTTCTGCCAGGTCTCAATTTCTTCGAGCGTTGGGGCGGATATTTCCAATTTGTTTTTTTTACGATACACGCTTAGCTTTTGCTGGATGAGTGCAGGTTTGGCCTCCCGCAGCTCTTCGGGTGAGGCGATGCCTGCCGGGATCATATGCGGTGCCCAGTGCTCGGGCACGCCCATGCGCGCAAAGTCGTCGGCTTGCGGAATTACCTTTTTCTTTTCAGGACGCATGTGTGGGAAAAACAACACGTCTTGTATGGAATTCTGGTTGGTCATCACCATGGCCAGGCGGTCGATGCCTACGCCCAGTCCTGCCGTTGGCGGCATACCATATTCGAGCGCACGCAGAAAGTCCTCGTCGAGCAGCATCGACTCTTCGTCGCCACGCTTACCCAGCTCAAGCTGGTCTTCAAACCGGCGACGCTGGTCGATAGGATCGTTGAGTTCGCTAAAAGCATTGCACAGCTCCTTGCCGTTTACGATCGCCTCAAAGCGTTCGACAAGGCCCGGTTTGCTCCGGTGTTTCTTAGCCAGCGGCGACATCTCTATGGGATAATCGGTGATAAAAGTGGGCTGTATGAGTTTTGGTTCGCACAGAGCGCCAAACAACTCGTCGATGATTTTGCCTTTGCCCATGGTGGCATCCAGCGGAATTTTGAGCTTGTTGGCGGTATCGGCAAGCTGTTGCTCATCCATCTCCGAAATATCCACACCCGAAAAATGATGGATGGCTTCAAACATGGTGTAGCGTTTCCAGGGGCGCTTGAAGTCGATCTGGTTGTCACCTACTTGCACCACGGTAGTACCGTGCAGATCCAGAGCAACTTTTTCGATCATCTCCTCCACCAGGTTCATCATCCATTCGTAATCTTTGTAGGCTACGTAAAGTTCTATCTGCGTAAATTCCGGATTATGAAAACGGCTCATGCCTTCGTTGCGGAAATCTTTGGAGAACTCATAAACGCCGTCAAAACCGCCCACGATCAGTCGCTTCAGATAAAGCTCGTTGGCGATGCGCAGATAGAGCTTCATGTCGAGCGTGTTGTGGTGTGTGGTGAAAGGCCGTGCTGCAGCGCCGCCATACAACGGCTGCAAAATCGGCGTTTCCACCTCCAGGTAATCTTTGGCGTTGAGGAACTCGCGGATGGAGTTGACCATCTTGGAGCGCATCACGAAAGTTTCCTTCACATGCGGATTTACGATCAAATCCACATAGCGGCGGCGATAGCGCATATCAGGGTCGGTGAAGGCATCAAAAACCTTGTCGTCTTTTTCCTTACCTACCGGTAGCGGACGCAGCGATTTGGCCAATATCACCAGCTCATGGACTTCGATGGTTGTTTCGCCCATCTTGGTGGTAAATACGCGACCGCTTACGCCGATGATATCGCCAATGTCGAGTAGCTGTTTGAAAACATGATTATAAAAAGATTTGTCGTCGCCCGTGCAGATATTGTCGCGCTTCACGTAGCATTGTATGCGTCCGGTGGCGTCCTGCAGCTCCACAAAAGAGGCGGCGCCCATGATGCGGCGGCTCATGATGCGTCCGGCTATGCGCACATCTTCGTAAACTTTTTTGTCGGGAAAATTTTCGTGGATCTCTTTAGCGGTAACGTTTACCATAAACTCCTGTGCCGGATAAGCATCGATGCCCATTTGCGTAAGCTCAGCCAGCGACTGCCGGCGTATCTGTTCCTGTTCTGAAAGGTTCTGTGCCATATTTCTATAAAAAATTTGCGCAAAGATAGAACATCTACAACGAACAGAAAGCGCTACTGATGGCACAGTTGCTAAACATAGTTTATGTTCAGCGCAGTTTGCCCGCCTCCAGCAGTCGCTTGGTTTCGTTATATCCAATCTGCACGATCTGGTCGATGGCCTGAAAGTCGAACAGGCTCATCTGCGCCAGCCCGGGAGGGTCGATTACACAGCAAAACTTCTTCAGGTTAGATTTTACATTTTCATAAATGGCCAGATTGTAGCTGCGCTCGGCCATCTGTTTTAGCGCTGTCGAATTATATTCACTGCTGATGTGGTTTACATGGCTGGCAATAATCCTGCGGCACAGTTTGGGCAACGGGCCTACAGGTTGGTTATCGGTGATGCCGCCATCCACATACAGATCGCCATTCATTTCGACAGGTTTGAAAATTAACGGAATTGCCGCTGAGGCAGCTACCGCCAGCGCCAGTGGGCCGCTGCTGATAATTTCTGTCCTTCCGCGGGTGTAGTTGGTCACAGAAACAAATAGAGGCATCTGAAGCTCTTCAAAAGTTTTTATGCCCAGCGCTTCCGCCAGCTCGTCGGCCAGCTTATCGCTCGAAAGCATACCTCCGTGTGGCGGCAGCTTCCAGGTAAAATAGTTGAGCATACTTGCCTTTTTAAAAAATCCGGGAATCTCCTGTGGGCTGATGCCGGCAGCATACAGCGCCCCAACGATAGCACCCATGCTGGCACCGGCCACCGCCTTTGGTTTAATATCAGCCTCCAGGAGCGCCTGCAGCACGCCAATATGTGCCAGCCCGCGCGCCGAGCCGCCACTAAGAGATATGCCGTGTTTCTTTTTCATTTTAATGTTATCATAAAACAATGAAGCCAATAAAGCAAATGATGAAGATGATGCCTATATTAAACAAGACAGGCGAGATGCCTTTGCTTGGCTCATTTAGGATTATGCTGGTATTCTTATCCCGGTTTTCATAATCTCGCTTGCAAAAGGATTCCCGAATTGAAAATCGTCTAATGAAAATGGATGTGGCTCTATCCTCGAATCAATTTCTGAAGCCAGGATCATTAATTTAACCTGCGTGTCAAAACGGTCAGAATCGTTTAATACTGGCTTTTTATCAAATCAAGGTATTGCTTTATTGTATTATCTCTGATTTTATCCATGCAGGCAAAGCTACCAAAATTCTCCAACCATCATCCACTTACCTGAATATGCCGCGCAGCATAAGCACGGTGGCTCTTCCCGGGTCGAGCTTGCGGGCTTTGTTCAGGTCGAGGAGCGCCTGGTAGTAGCTGCCGCTGGCCTGGTGCGACTTCCCGCGATAGTAATAGGCGTCGGAGTAGTTTTTTTGATAATGCAGGGCTACCGAGAAGTCAATAATGGCTTCCTGGTACTTTTCTAAACGGTAGTGGTTGTATCCGCGCAAAAACCAGGCGCTGCTCAGGGCAGGCTCAAGTTGCAGCGCGCGGTCGCAGAGTTCTAATGACGCCTCGTACTGGTTCTGCTCGTTGAGCTGAATGGCAGCTTTCAGGTATTCGATAACTCTGTCCTGCGCTGGCGTAGCTGCCAGCGCCACCATGCAGAGCATCGCGACAATAAATACACGTTTTATCATACCTGCCTGATTAATTTTTTTTTTGCAAAAATAAATACTGTTTCGATGATATCAGACGAGCTGCCGCGCGAAAAGTTACCAAAGGCATTTATTTCACCGCAGTACCTTTGTTGAAACTTCGGAGCTTGATGGCGGTGATCACCTTCTTGGTAGAGAGCGGAAAGTCGCCTTTCATCATCCAGTCGTAATAAGAGGGATCGCGGCCAAAAATTTCTTCCACGCTTTTGCCTTTGTGTTTTCCAAAATTAAAAACCTCGACGTTCACATCGTCGAAAATGATGTGCCCGATGAGGTCGGCGTTGTTGTGCTGCACCGAAAATTCGCTCAGCGCAGCGATGTCGTTTACCACCGGTTCCGTTATCTTTCCGTTTTTTTCTTTGTATTTGGTGCCTCGGTACATGTCGAGCTGCGACTTGAGGATTTCGTAGGTAGCCACCGCGTCGGCTTCTGCCGAATGGTTTTCGGTAAGCTCCTGGTTGCAATAAAACTGGTAGGCAGCTTTCAGGGTGCGGGGTTCCATTTTATGAAAGATGTTTTGCACATCTACAAAGCGGCGTCCGCTGAGGTCGAAGTCGACGTCGGCACGCAAAAATTCTTCCATGAGCAGCGGTATGTCGAACCGGTTGGAGTTGTAGCCTGCCAGGTCGGCATTGCCAAAAAATTGTGCCAGCTCGTGGGCGACTTCCTTAAAAGTAGGTGCATCTTTCACATCCTCATCGCTGATGCCATGTATTTCGGTGGTAAATGGCGGGATGGGGATGGTGGGATTTATTTTGCGCGTCAGGATTTTCTGACTGCCGTCGGTCATGATCTTGACAATGCTGATTTCGACAATACGATCTGTCGCCACTTTGATGCCGGTGGTCTCCAGGTCGAAAAAAGCAATGGGCTTGTTGAGTTTTAATTCCATATTTTTTTATAAAAAATAAAAGCTGCTACCAGCGTTGCCTTACAACCCCGGGGCAGCTTTAGTACAATATTATTTTAATAATTTTCTAAATGCTCATATTTTCATCGAAGCCTTCCAGGTCGTCGCGCAGACGTTGCAGAGACATGCCGGCCAGGGCGCCATCGACTACGCGGTGGTCGTAGGCCAGCGACAGGATCATGATGTGGCGAATGGCGATGACGTCGCCGTGGGTGGTTTCGAGCACTACGGGGCGCTTTTTGATGGCGCCCAGGCCAAGAATAGCCAGTTGCGGCTGGTTGATGATGGGTGTGCCGGTGAGGCTCTCAAAGCTGCCGAAGTTGGTAACGGTAAAGGTGCCTCCTTGTATTTCGTCGGGGACGAGCTTGTTGTTGCGGGCGCGGTTGGCCAAATCGTTCACGCGTTTGGCCATGCCCACCATGTTCAGTTCGTCGGCGTCTTTTATCACCGGAACAATCAGGTTGCCGTCGGGCAGCGCGGTGGCCATGCCAATGTTGATGCGCTTGCGCTTGATGATACGGGTTCCGTCGAGCGAGGCATTTATCATCGGGAACTCACGCAGTACGCGCGCTGTGGCTTCGATAAATATGGGTGTGTAAGTGATCTTTTGTCCTTCGCGTTTCTGGAAAGCATCTTTCACGCTGTTGCGCCAGTTGACGATGTTGGTAACGTCCACTTCTATGAAGGAGGTGACGTGCGGTGAAACCTGCTTCGACATCACCATGTGGTCGGCGATGAGCTTGCGCATGCGGTCCATCTCCACGATTTCGTCGCCCTCGCTGGCAGATACTTTTGGTGCATCCATTTTGGGCGCTGCCGCCGGGGTTGCTGGTGCCGGGCTTTTGGCTGCTGGTGCCGAAGCGGCAGAAGCGGGAGCCTTTTGGTCTTTCCTGTCGTCAAGATATTGCAACAGGTCGTCTTTGGTTACGCGGTTGTCTTTGCCGCTGCCTTTTATTTTTTCCAGCTCCGATAAGGCTATATTTTCTGCTTTGGCAATGCTTTTTACCAACGGTGAGTAAAACCGTGAAGCTGCCGAAAAGTCGCCCGGTTTTTCGTCTGTTGCGGGCTTTTCTTTGTCCTCTTTGGGTTCGGGGGCGTCTTTGGTTTCCTGTGTGGTTTCTTTGGTAGTTTCTACGGCCTCCTTCAGCTCCTCTTCCGGTGCATCTTCGTCGCCTTCCATTTCGATGATGGCGATTACTTTTCCTACCGGTACCACGTCGCCTTCGTTGTAAAGCAGCTCTTTCATGGTTCCTTCTACCGGTGAGGGAATCTCTGAATCTACTTTATCAGTAGCGATTTCGGCCAGTGAGTCGTCTTCGGCGATGGTGTCGCCGGGATTTTTGAGCCATTTGGTAATGGTTGCCTCTATGATACTCTCGCCCATTTTGGGCATAATAATTTCAAAATTAGCCATTTAGTTTTTTATTAAAATAATAAAGAGATGTTTTTGGCTATTGAACAACGGCACTTTGCAAATGTTCAAGCCCAAACCACCGGCAAAAGTACACGAATTGCCGCCAACAAACAACGAACAACAGCCTGCCCTGAGCTTGCCGAAGGGAACAACGAACAATCTTAAACTAATTCCCCAGTCGCCGATAGCCTTTGGTGATGATGTCGAGGTCGGTTTTTACTTTGTAGTCGCGGGCATAGAGCAGATTGAGCCGCTCCAGCGTTTCGTTGCTCAGGTTGTCGATGGCCAGCGCATTGGCCGGATTGAGGACACCACGTTTGATACCCGGAAGGCGGGCGTTTTGATCATTGGTGGTGGGGCAATAGCCCACCCAGGTTTTGCGTGCAAAAAGAACCAGAATAATGTTGCCGATAAAATGTGCCGGGCGTTTCACCATAAAAACCAATACGGGCAGTGCGGAGAGCATCACCAGGCTAATCATCACGTCGAGCAGGCGTTTGTTGCGTCGGTTGGGGTAGGTGCCAATGGGATTGATCTCCATGGTGTAGAGGTCGCCGGCGGTATTGATGGAGTTGCTGCCGATAAGCGAAAGGCTTTCGGGAGGCGCTATTTTGAATTCAATATTCAGGCGTTGCAGCTCTGTCATTTTATCGATGATGCTTCGCGACGGAATGCTTTTAGCGCAGAAGATAATTTCGTTGATTTTGTAAATGTTGGCAATGTCATCAATTTCATTCATCGAGCCGGTGAAGGCACTGTCGGGGGAAGGCTGCGGGCTTACCAATCCGATAAAAGCCGGCTGCATCTCTATGGTGGTAAGTAATTTGGCCACGCGCTCGGCTTCATCGTGTTCGCCCACCACCAGGTAGCGTTTGTTTTGCGTAAGGCCGGCTTTAAAATCCTGAAATCCCAGCATCCTGAACAGCAGTCGTATCCCGGTCATGGCAATGTAGCCCCACAAGGCGCCCAGAAGAATCACCGCCCGCGAAAACCGCATCGTTTCGTCCAGCAGGCTGTAAATAACGAGGATGGCCACCGTGCCGGCAAAAAGACCTTTGAAAATCCTGAAAAAGTTGATGGGCTTATCGTAGCCACCCGACAAATACACCGAAACCAACCACACAACGATGTAGGCCGGCAGCGCCGCCAGAAGGAATTCAGGCGGATAGTCGCCGCCATCTTTAAAAACTACCGAATGCGCCCAGTAGCTTTGGATAAAATAGATGCCTGCATTAATAATCACCGCGTCGAGCAGCGGCAGCATAATGTTGTTGAGCAGGCGCCGAAGTATCGAAAGGAATGCTCTAAAATAAATGGCTATGTTGATGAGCAACGAGAAAAGCCAGGCGTTTTTCTGTGAGAAATGCTGGCGCGCAAAAATGATCATCGCCTTGTAAAACACCATCACATAGTTGATGCTGCTCTTTTTGGTGCTCTCCCCTTTGTAATGAATGATGCGCGTGTGCGGAAAATAATAGTTGCGAAAGCCGCCCTGCGTGATGCGGTACGAAAGGTCGATGTCTTCGCCATACATAAAGTACGCCTCGTCGAGCAGCCCCACTTTGTCGAGTGCGGTGCGTCGCAGCAACATGAAGGCGCCGGAGAGCACATCTACCTGATGCACCTCATCGTTGCTGAGGTAGGTAAGATGATACTGGCCAAAAGTTTTGGAGCGTGGAAACAGAGCTGCCAGACCAAAGATTTTATAAAAAGCCACCGCAGGAGTAGGAAGTCCGCGTTTGCTTTCGGGCAGGAATTTGCCTTTGCCATCCACCATTTTCACACCCAGCCCGCCGGCATCGGGATGCGCATCCATAAAGTCGGTGATCTTTACAAAAGTGTCGTCTTCCACCACCGTATCGGGGTTGAGCAGCAGGATATATTCGCCTTTTGCCTGCCTGATGGACTGGTTGTTGGCTTTGGAAAAACCTACATTTTGCTGGTTCTCGATGAGCTTTACCTGCGGAAATTTCTCCCTGACCATCTGCACCGAGCCATCCACCGAACGGTTGTCGACAACAAAAACCTCCGTCTCCAACTGCTCCGAGGCCTTGAAAACAGAATGCAGACATTGCTCGAGAAAATATTTTACGTTGTAATTAACAACTACTATCGACAGCTTCATCCGACGCGGTTACATTGTGTTTTGATTAGAACGGGCAAAGATAAAAACAAACGCCGAACAGGACTTCTTTTTCGATACCAACCTTTTTTTGCGTGCTACGATGGTGCATTTTTCTACTTTTGCTGCATGCAACAAAAAATTCTGATTCTTGATTTTGGATCTCAATACACACAGCTCATCGCGCGGCGTGTGCGTGAGCTGAACGTCTATTGCGAGATTTTTCCCTACAGCAAAATTCCTGGCCTTGCCGGGGTAGCAGGGGTAATTCTTTCCGGTAGCCCGCATTCGGTGAACGATGCCGGTGCTCCGGCGCCCCAACTGAAAGAGATACAACAGAAAAATATTCCGATATTGGGAGTTTGCTACGGTGCCCAATGGATGGCGCGTGAGGCTGGTGGCTCGGTGCAGCCCACAGCTACACGCGAATACGGCCGCGCCAATCTGAACCATATCGATGCGCAAAACAAACTGCTGCATGGCATGACCCTCGGCTCTCAGGTATGGATGTCGCATGGCGATAGCATCCTGAAACTTCCCGATCAGTTCAAAGTTATTGCCGGCACGCACGACGTGGCTGTGGCCGGATACCAAATTGCCGACACACCGGTGTATGGCATCCAGTTTCATCCCGAAGTGTATCACACCACTGAAGGCGCCACCCTGCTGCGCAATTTTGTGATCGACATCTGCGGCTGCACGCCCGACTGGACGCCGGCATCATTTGCGGAAGCGACCATCAAAGAGCTGCGCCACAAATTGGGGAAAGACAAAGTTGTGCTGGGATTGTCGGGCGGCGTGGATTCGTCGGTAGCGGCCATGCTTTTGCACAGCGCCATTGGTACACAGTTGCATTGCATCTTTGTGGATAACGGCTTGCTGCGCAAAAATGAGTTTGCTACGGTGCTCGAAGCCTACCGGGGCATGGGACTGAACGTAAAAGGCGTGGATGCTGCCGACCGTTTTATGGCCGCTTTGCGCGGATTGAGCGATCCGGAAGAAAAACGCAAAGCCATCGGCGGCATTTTTATCGAAGTGTTCGACGACGAAGCACATAAAATTCAGGATGTGAAATGGCTGGTGCAGGGAACCATCTATCCCGACGTGATAGAATCGGTGTCGGTAAACGGACCTTCGGCAACCATCAAATCGCATCATAATGTGGGCGGGCTGCCCGATTTTATGAAGCTAAAAGTGGTGGAGCCGCTCAACACACTTTTCAAAGACGAGGTGCGCAGGGTAGGAGCAGAGCTTGGGCTTAAGCCGGAGATATTGTACCGCCATCCTTTTCCGGGGCCGGGGCTGGGTATCCGTATTCTGGGTGAAGTTACCCCCGAGCGTATCCGCGTGCTGCAGGAAGTCGATCATATCTTTATCGAATCCCTGCGCACCCACAAGCTCTACGACAAAGTGTGGCAGGCGCTGGTGGTGCTGCTTCCCGTGCAGTCGGTGGGCGTGATGGGCGACGAACGCACCTACGAAAATGTAGTGGCCCTTCGTGCTGTCGAATCTACCGATGGCATGACTGCCGACTGGTCGCAGTTGCCGTATGATTTTTTAGCCAAAGTGTCTAACGATATTATTAATAAGGTGAAAGGGGTAAACCGCGTGGTGTACGACATCAGCTCCAAGCCTCCCGCCACCATCGAATGGGAATGATTTCGCGCAAAGCGGAAAATAATTATCTGCGAAAGCAGTTTCTGATTTTTGATGATTAAAAAGTTTTTTATAAAAAAATGTTCTTTATGAAGCTGTCACAGGTTGCTGTAATGCTGCTCATCATCCTGCTTCCCGCGGCTGCGATGGCACAAAACGGGCAAGAGGTCGTACGTTCCAATGTGTCGGAGACCATCAACGGTGCAGAATATTATCTGCACAAGGTGAGCCGTGGTGAAACCCTTAGCGCCATTTCGCGGGCGTATCACGTTTCCATCGCCGACATCCGTAACAGTAATTATGGCATCAGCGATGGTTTGCAGCCGGGGCAGATCATAAAAATTCCGGCTTCACCGGTGCCCAAATCGCAGCAGGAAGCGCCGGCCAGCATCAGGTATCATCGCGTGGCCGCCCAAGAAACCATCTACAGCCTCACGCGCCAATACAATGTGAGTGAGGAGGCTTTGCGCAAAGCTAACGACGGGCTTCCCGGCGGGCTGGTGGCGGGAGCTGTGATAAAAATACCGTTGCCTGAAACGGAAACTGCTCAGCCACAGGAAAAACCCGAAAAAAATTATTTTGAATACCAGGCCAAAAGCAATGAGTCGGTATATCCGCTGGCGCTTCGTTATCGCGTAAGTGTCGACAGCATTTTTGCCTACAATCCCGAGCTGGGCGAGAATTTGAAAAGCGGGCAGATCATCCGGATTCCTAAAACGCCGACGCTGGCAAACTTTGTTACGCATCGGATACAGCAAAATCAGTCGGTAAACAGGCTGGCGCGCAAATATGAAATCGACGCCGACGCTATCCGGCAAATTAATCCCTACATAGCGCGTCGGTTGCAGGAGGGGCAAGTGATACGCATCCCGCTACCCGTCATCAAAACCGAAAAAGAGCCGGCCATCGACAGCATAGCGATGCTCGAACTGGAACGCCTAAAGCACGAGGCTGCCATCATGCCGCCAGAACAAAGCTGCCATCAGATGCGTATGATGGGAGAATATAAGGTGGCGCTGCTGCTGCCTTTTGATTTCCCCACAGTGGATTCTGTGCTGGCTTCACCCGTTAGTTACATCGACGACCCTAACCCGCGTTTTATCAAACCTTTTGCATTTATCGAATATTACGAAGGCTTTTTGATGGCGCTCGATTCGCTCAAAAAAGTGGGGCTAAATGCAGAAGTTTTTGTCTACGACGCTCCCAACAGCGTGGCTGCCACACGAAAGATCATCGACAATCCGGAGCTTCAGCAAATGGATGTTATTATCGGGCCTGTGTATAGCAAGAGTTTTGAAATGATGGCTGATTTTGCGCGCGAGTACCAGATTCCGCTGGTCAACCCGTTTTCGGTGCGCGAAGAAGTCACCGTGGGCAACCCGTACGTTTTTCAGGTGCAGCCGGTGTATCCCGATCAGGCGGAGGTGCTTACGGATTATCTCAACAACCATTTCCCCAAGGCACAGATATTTATTACCAAACATAACGAATACCGTGATCAGGTAGGTTTTGAAATTATAAAAAGACATTTTACCGAACACCTTGCGCCACGTCCCTCTGGTAGTGCACTTTTTCACACCTTTTTCTACAATCGCGACAGCCTAAGAGTTTTTAAAAGACAGGCCGCCGAAAACCGTAACAATGTAGTGGTGGCCTACACCACCAACAAAGTGTACATCATGGAGCTGCTGCGGGCGCTCAATCAGTTGCGCGATCAATACAACATCACGCTGATAGGAATGCCCGACTGGCTGGCTATCGACGGGCTGGATATGGAATATCTCAACAACCTTGACGTGCATTATCTGGCCAAAGCCTATGTGGATATGGACGATGAGACAGATCGGAAATTTGCCCGTGATTTCCGGCAGCAATACAATGCTGAGCCGGGCGAATTTGCCTGGTCGGGTTACAACACAGGCATTTATTTTATGAGTGCATTGATGAAATATGGCAGCAGTTTTATGCCTTGCATCCGCTACTTCGACATGGAGCTGCTCAACATGGGCTACAACTTTGAGGCTTACGGCGACAATGGCTTCCGTAACAAAAACTGGAAAATCGTCAGGATGAGAAATTATCGTTTGTTGGATGTTTCGGCGCCTTTGCCACGCTACGATTTTGCCAGCCCGGTGAAGCCGTGGCTAAAATCAGAGCAATAAGCATGGTAATTTTTAAATTAGGTATGAAAAAGTTGATTTTAATACTTCTCCTTCTTACATCTTATCCTGTGCTTGCGCAAAAGACAGCAGGTCAGAAAGCTCCTGCAATATACTTTGGCCTTAGCTTCTCGCCGGATTATTCTAACGTTATCACCGATAAGTTCTACCCACCCTTGACAAATAGATACGACAGCATCATCGCACCAATTTTTGGCTACACCACAGGTGCTAATATGAATTATCAGATTTCGCGCAGGCTTGCGCTTGATGTTGGATTTCACATTTCACACAGAGGATACCAAACCGACCTGGTTCCATTCCTGGATATGGGTCATACCAGAGCGCATGCCGATTTTACCTATCTGGATATTCATGTCAAAGCGAACTATTATCTTTTAAATAGCAGCTTCAGCCTTTATCTCACCGCCGGACTAATACCCTCCATTTTCTATAAAAATTCTTATTACGAGGAATTGCAAGGTTATAGTGGTAACGTGCAGACGCGCGATCTGGATAATCCGGAACCACCTGATAAGATTAATCTGATGATGCTGGCAGGGTTTGGTCTGGATTATCTTGTTTCCGAAAGATTATTCATTCGGGTAAAACCGATCTACAGACGTTCGCTAACCAAAATCAGAGATGATGATTCTTCGGACTTCTATTTCTGGTCGTTAGGCGCAAACGTGGGTGTGTATTATAATTTCAAATAAATTACCTCAGCACTCTTCCGGTTTAAATTTGTCCAGTTTCCATCGTTTGTGCGACCAGAGCCAGTTGCCGGGATCGTGGCGGATAATTTTTTCGAGGCGATTTGCATAAGCCTGTGTGATAGCTTTTGGCGCCGCACTTTGCGGATTCCCTTCGAGCAGCGAAAGCTGCAAAGTATAAAAACCACGTTTTATGCGCCTTATGTCGGCAAACACAACCGGGAGGTTGTGCTGCCTGGCGTGCTTTTCGGGGCCATTGAGGAAGGCTGTTTTCTGTCCAAAAAAATCTACCCAGATGGCTCTGTCGGGATTTGAGGGGCTTTGGTCGGCAGCCATGATAAACACCGAAGTGGTAGCTTTTAGCTCATCAAAGGTGCGGCTGGTAGCGCGTGTAGAAGCCAGCAGTGTTCCGGTGCGCGAGCGGTTGCGGCGAATTCGTCGGTCGAGATAAGGATTGCTAAGCGGGGTATAAAAAGCCACAAACCGGAAATCCTTTATTTGTACCGCCGGCGCCAGCGCTCCCCACTCCCAGTTGCCGTAATGGCAAGGCGTAGCTATGAATGATCCCGAAGTTGCCGAAAGTTGATCAAGAAGTTCAGGGTTGAGGATTTTGTGTCGTCGCACCAACTGCCGCCTGCTTATCGTAAAAGCTTTGAAACCTTCCACCATCACATCCGTAAGGTTTTTGTAGGCTGCCGTGGTAAGGGTATCTATTTCTTTCGCTGACTTTTCGGGGAAGCAGCGACGCAGGTTGTTTTGGATAACGGTTTTGCGGTAACCAAAAACACGTTGAATAAAAAACCGAACGACATCCGAAAAGATGTAGAGCACCCGGAAAGGCAAAAGGCTCACCAAAATGATAAAAAACCAGGCGATGCCCGTAAGGATGAGATTCATGGCGCGAAAGTACGCGTATATTTCTTTGGGCTGTACATTTGTTAACGTCCTCCGAATTTTTATCCATTCTAAGTTATTCCAACACTATTTTAGAATAAATTTGCCGGCAAACCCTTTCATTTTTTTATTAATAAAAACAAAAACAAACAGGGAGGTGAAAATTGGAGAATACCGCTACAGCCGGAAATAAAGGCAAAAGAGTACGTTCGGATTGTCATGTTACCATCCGGCTTACCAACGCAGGGGGCATCGATATTGAGCTTACCAGCAAAGTAAAATTTATGTTTGGCGCCGACATTATGCGTCGCATCCATGAGGTGCTCGATTTTTTTGAGATCGAAAATGCGCATGTGGTGATGGAAGACAGCGGCGCCCTGCCATTCGTCATGGCTGCACGGCTCGAAGCTGCTGTAAAAAAACTTGTGACGAGCGAAAAGTCTTTTCTTACCGAATACCTCGAAGCCAACCGCTACGAAACCACCAAAGACCGCGACCGCTTCTCGCGGCTTTATCTGCCGGGCAATACGCCCAGCCTGATGATCAACGCCGGGTTGCATCATCCCGACGGCCTCATCCTCGACCTGGAAGATGCGGTGGCTTTTGATAAAAAACATGAAGCCCGCTTTTTGGTGCGCAATGCCTTGCGAAGCCTCAACCTCTACGGCGCCGAAAAGATGGTGCGTATCAACCAGATTCCCGCCGGCCTCGAGGATTTGGATTTTATCGTCCCGCATGGCGTCAATCTGATTCTGGTGCCCAAGTGCGAAAGCGCCGAACAAATCACGGCTGTCAACCGCCGCATCGCTGAGCTGCAAAAGCTGCACAACCTCAATGCACCGGTGTGGCTCATGCCCATCATCGAAAGTGCGCTCGGCGTAATAAAAGCCTACGAAATAGCTTCGTCAGCCGAAAATATTGTGGCAATGGCCATCGGCCTCGAAGACTATACCGCCGACCTGGGCGTGCGCCGCACCAACGAAGCCACCGAATCATTCTTCGCCCGCAGCATGGTTGTAAATGCCTGTAAGGCCGCCCGCATCCAGGCCATCGATTCGGTATTTTCTGACATTGCCGATATGGAGGCTTTGCGCCAAAATGTGCTCACCAGCAAGAGCCTCGGCTTCGACGGTATGGGATGCATCCACCCGCGTCAGATCAGAGTGATCCACGAAAATTTTGCGCCCGACAAGGCAGAAATAGATAGAGCAAAAAAGATTGTCAACGCCTTTATGGATGCTACCGAGAAAGGACTTGGCGTGGTTTCGCTGGGAACAAAAATGATTGATGCCCCCGTGGTAAAGCGCGCGCAGAAAGTTATCAACCTGGCCATCAGCCTGCAGCTCATCAGTGCCGACTGGCGCAATGAATTCCTTGCGCCCGCTGCCGAATAAACTTATTAAATATTCAAATCCGGATTGGATCGCGGATTTTTAATTTAAAATTTTAGTAAAACTGAAAAGATGAAAAAATACGATAAACTGGTTACCAATGCCGCCGGACGCGTGGTGCCCACCTTTTTCAACGGCAAAGAACACACACCCTACCTGGGTGTAGGAAAATACAAACCCACAGGCCGCAAATATGCGCCACCCATCGCCACCTGCGCCAACTACCCGGCTGATGGCGACAAGCGTGTGCCGTCCATCAAAGACGCGCTGGTGCGCGCCGGCATCCGCGACGGGATGACTATCTCATCGCACCACCATTTTCGCAACGGCGACCTGATCGCCATGCAGGTTTTTGATGCAGCGCACGAGCTGGGTATTAAAGATTTGGTTTGGTTTCCGTCGGCATCGTTTCCTTGTCAGGAAAGGATGATCCAATATCTGGAAGACGGCACAGTACAGCGCATCGAAGGCAGCATGAACGGACCGCTGGGCAAGTTTACCAGCGAAGGAGGCATGCGTGGCATGAGTGTGTTGCGCTCGCATGGCGGACGCTACCAGGCCGTACAGGATGGCGACGTACACATCGACATTGCCATCATCGCCGCTCCCACAGCCGATCCTTTTGGCAACGCCACCGGCGACCGCGGCCCTGCGGCATGCGGACTGCTTGGATTTGCATTGGCCGATTCGCAATACGCCGACCGCGTGATCGTGGTCACCGACAACATCGTTCCTTTCCCGTGTATTCCCTGGCAGATTCACGGCAACTATGTCGATTTTGTGGTGGAGGTAGATAAAGTTGGTTTGCCCGAACGCATCGTCTCCGGAACAACCGAGATCACCAAAAGCCCCGACAGGCTGCTGATAGCTGAGATGACGGCGCAGTTTTGCGACGAAGCAGGCATCGTACGCGACGGCTTTTCGTACCAGGCCGGCGCCGGCGGAACAGCTTTGTCTATCGGGATATATTTTGAGCAGATGTTGCGTGAGCGCAAAATGAAAGCACGCTTTATCCGCGCCGGCAGCAACAAATACCCGGTGAAGATGCTCGAAGACGGACTGGTGGACTATATCCTCGACGGCCAAACCTTCGACCTGGAAGGCGTACGCTCCATGCGCGAAAATCCGGGACATGTCAACACCAGCCCGTTTACAAGCTACAACTACCACGGCAAAGGCAACTTTGCTTCGATGGTGGATGTGGTGGTGCTCGGCGCCACCGAGATTGACGTAGATTTTAATGCCAACGTGGTGACGCACTCCGACGGCTATCTGTTGCACGGCATCGGCGGCTGGCAAAACTGCCTCTTTAGCAAATGTACCATCCTGCCTGTTCCGCTCTTCCGCGACCGCATGCCGGTAATTGTGGATCGGGTTACAACCCTGTGCGGCCCCGGCGAACTCATCGACGTGATCGTTACAGAGCGTGGCATCGCCATAAACCCGCTGCGGCAGGACTTGATCGAAAAACTGAAAAACTCAAAGCTTCCCATCAAAACCATCCAAGAGCTTAAAGAAGAAGCCGAACAAATTTGCGGCAGACCTGAAAAACCGCAACTTTCCGATGAACTTGTTTCGGTAATAAAATGGGTGGATGGAACGGTGCTGGATGCCGTTAGGAAAGTGATCGTTTAAAATACAATCTTAAAACAGATAAAACCAAGCCTCCGGAATTTTCGGAGGTTTTTTTTTGAAAATAGATTTTGAAGTAGTAATGGGATTTCAAAATGTTTCTGTCAGCAGAAACATTTTACTGCCTTTTGTTTCTGTGTACGGAAAGTATTTTATCTTTGTTGAATCTTTTTTCGATTTCATCAGCATGGACAAAAATAAATTATTTGGCATCCTCAACGATTGGAATTACTGGGACAAGCCCGTTCCGGAATTTTTTCCGAGGCCATTGTATCAGGAAAAGATCAACCAATATCTTACCACCGGAGAGGTAATTGTTTTGAAAGGCATACGCAGAGCCGGAAAATCAACGCTTTTGATCAACCATATCCGGTATCTTACCGAAAATGGAATTGATAAAAAGGCATTTCTTTTTGTGAATTTTGAAGATCCGCGTCTTGGCGATGAACCGGATAGCGAGTTATTGGAGCAAATTCTGGAAACTTACAAGGAGTTTGTGAACCATGAGGTAAAACCGCACGTTTTTCTGGATGAAGTACAAAACGTACATCAGTGGGAAAAATGGGTTTTGACAGGATATGAACTCGACAGGGGGCATTTTTATGTAACGGGTTCTTCGTCGAAACTGCTTAGCAGAGAGTTTGGAACGGCGCTAAGCGGAAGGTTTCTCGCCATTAATGTGCTCCCGCTGGGATTTGATGAATATTTGCTTTTTAAAAATTTACCTGCGCCAGACAAAAATAAGCTGATCACACAAAAAATCCTTTACAAAAAAGCCTTCAATGATTATCTCACTGCTGGTGGTTTCCCCAAGGCTGTTTCGCTTGTAGATGAGTTGAGACGACAAGAGATGATCATGTATTACGAAACCATCATCCTTAAAGATATTGTGGCGCGTTACAACCTGAAAAATTTTGACAGCGTTAAAAAAGTTGCGCTATTCTTACTTTCAAACATAGGAAAACCGTTCAACCTTAACAAGGTAAAAACCACACTTCAATTATCGTACGACCTGGCAGATAAATATTTCGAGTATCTCAAAGACACTTTCCTGTTGTTTGAAATATATAAATACGATCATTCATTAAACAAGCAATTTGCTAATCGGCGCAAGGTTTATTGCATCGACAATGGAATCCTGTCCGCCATTTCATTCCGTGTTTCGGAAGATTATGGCAGATATCTCGAGAACATTGTATTTGTGGAATTGATGCGCAGAGAAAAAGATATTTATTTTCATCAGGGTCAAAAGGAATGTGACTTTGTAATTAAAGAAAGTTTGCGAATAACGCAGGCAATACAGGTTTGCCGTAGCCTGAAAGACGAAAAAACCAGACAACGCGAAGTAGATGGTCTTCTGGAAGCTATCAAAACCTACAATCTGAATGATGGCCTGATCCTCACCGAAGACGAAGATTTTGAAACTGAAGTGGAAGGATTCAACATTGTAGTACTGCCGGTTTGGAAGTGGTTTCTCCAACCCGATATCCAAACTGTCTGATCGATCATTTCCTGTAATCCATTACAAAAAATAATCAAATATCTTGTATCCCATTACTAATAATCTGGATATTCTTTGTAACCCATTACAAGATAATTATCTTTGCGGAAAATATCTTCTATGATAGAATTATTCGAAAGCAGCAACCTGCTTATAAACTCAGTGAGCCATCAGTTCAAACGATTCAGGTTTGACACCATCGATTGGGATGGCCGGCTGGTTGAAATTAATGGTGCAAGAGGCGTGGGAAAAACCACCATGCTGTTGCAAAAGGCCAAATTGCTGAACGCGGGAGTTAATAATGCGGCACTGTATGCTTCATTGGATGATCCATATTTTTATAAAAGAAATTTGATTGAAGTTGCGGATGAGTTTTATAAAAATGGCGGCAAGCACCTCTTTTTCGATGAAGTGCATCGTTATCCATCGAAAGATCCGGAACACGACTGGTCATCTGAACTGAAAACAATTTACGACCGGTATCCCGATCTCACTGTTATTTATTCAGCTTCTTCCATTTTAAAATTACAGAAGGCCAAAGGTGATTTGAGCCGCCGTAAGATTTCCTATAATCTGCCAGGGTTTTCGTTTAGGGAATATTTGGACTTTAATGATATTGAAAAAATCGAACCAATGAATTTGGACCATCTTTTGACACGACATGTTGAAATTTCAAATCAAATCATTTCAAAAGTTAAAATTATTCCGCATTTCAAAGCCTACCTAAGAACGGGTTATTATCCTTTTTATAATGAAGCGCCCGATCACTATTTTGAGCGATTGAAGGATGTGATAACGGTGATTCTTGAAAACGACATTCCGTCTGTAACCGGCATTCCATTTGAAACATCGATAAAGCTGAAAAAGTTGCTGAGTTTAATTTCGGAGAGCGCTCCTTACACGCCAAATTTATCGTTGATCAGTAAAGAGCTTTTTATCAAGGACCAACGCACTTTGTTGAAATATTTCAGTTTCCTGGAAAACGCTGAACTTATCCAGGCACTTAGCAAAGAAGCCACAGGAAACAGGATTTTGCGAAAGCCCGATAAATTATTTTTAAACAACACCAATTTGCATTATTGTTTTTATAGCACCCCGAATATCGGCACCCAAAGAGAGACATTCTTTGCTAACCAGCTCAGAAACCATCACCTTTTGACATTTCCTGAAACGGGTAATTTTAAAGTAGACGACACCATGATATTCGAAATTGGAGGTAAGAACAAAGACAAATCTCAGCTCAAAGATATTGAGAACGCCTACTTCGCCCTCGACGATATAGAAACAGGATATGGCAACAC
>JAAYIU010000414.1 GCA_012523265.1 Bacteroidales bacterium
GGAGCCGCCCTTCTGGTGGAGCGGCATGAACAATCCCAACCTGCAGCTGCTGGTGCATGCCGACAACATTGCCACTTGCAAACCTGCAATTGATTATCCCGGCGTGGACATTAGGAAAGTTTCGACAACGGACAATCCAAACTATCTTTTTATCGATCTTGACATCAGCGAAGCAAGGGCAGGAACCTTTATTATCAAATTTGAATGTGATGGTAAGAAGGCTTTGGATTACGAATACCAGTTGTTGCCGCGCACCAAGAGTTCGGCGTCGCGCAAAGGTTTCGACCGCAGCGACCTGATTTATCTCGTGCTGCCCGACCGCTTCGTTAACGGCGACCCCGGCAACGACACGCAGCCCGATATGCTGGAAGCTGCCGACCGCAGCAACCCCAACGGACGCCACGGTGGCGATCTGCAGGGCGTGATGCAAAAGCTGGATTATATCGACAGCCTCGGCGTAACGGCGCTGTGGCTCAACCCGGTGCTCGAAAACAACATGCCCGCTTATTCGTACCACGGCTATGCCACTACGGATTATTACAAAATAGACCCGCGCTTTGGTACCAACGACGAATTCCGCCGTCTCAACGAGATGCTGCACCAGCGCGGCATGAAGGCGGTGATGGATATGATTTTTAATCACTGCGGCCTCAACCACTGGTGGATGAAGGATTTGCCTGCCAACGACTGGGTGCATCAGTTTGCGGAGTTTACCAGGTCCAATTTCCGCGCCTCCACGGTTTTCGATCCTTACGCTTCCGATTACGATCAAACGCTTTTTACCAAAGGCTGGTTTGACACCTCCATGCCCGACCTGAATCAGAAAAATCCATTCCTGATGACCTATCTTATCCAAAACAGCATCTGGTGGATAGAATACGCCGGTCTGGATGGCATCCGCATGGATACCTATCCCTATCCCTACAAAGAGGAGATGGCGCAGTGGTCGGAAAGGGTGCTGGAGGAATATCCTGATTTCTCGATTGTGGGCGAAGTGTGGATGGGCGTGCCGGCGCAACTGGCGCCCTGGGAAAAAGATCCGGCGGTAGAAACGGGATATGAATCGCATTTGCCCTACATTTTCGACTTTGCCATGTACGATGCTTTTGGTATGGCTTTTAACGAAACTTCGGGCTGGTCGACAGGGATAACGCGCTTGTACGATGTGCTGGCGCAGGATTTCGTGTATGGTGATGATCCCAAAGTGGTAATTTTTCCGGACAATCACGATGGTAGCCGGCTCTTTACGAAAGTGGGCCACAGCCTCGCCAACCAGAAGCTGGCCGTGGCCTTTACGCTCACCACACGCGGGGTGCCACAACTTTATTACGGAACGGAAATACTCATGAGCGGCAACGAAAGCGATGGGCACGGAAAGATGCGCAAAGATTTCCCCGGAGGGTGGCAGGCTGATTCCGCCAACAAATTCACGGCCTCCGGGCGCACCGCCGACGAGGAGGAGATGCTGCGCTTTACGCAAAAGTTGGCCAACTACCGAAAAAACCACGACGTGCTGCAAACCGGCAAACTCACCCATTTTATCCCGCAGGACAATGTGTATGTCTATTTCAGGCATGATGATGACGAGCTGATGATGATCGTGCTCAACAACAGCGGTGAAAAACATGCTTTGGATTTGAAACGCTACGATGAGATGTTGCACGGAATCATCGCAGGAAAAAATATTCTCGACGACAGCACGGTGGTGCTGGAGAATCTGACCATTCCCGCCAAGGAGGCGCTGGTGATAAAATTGCGGTAAAGAGTAGAATTACGATTTCATTATTTAAAAAGTAATTATTTAGTTGGATGAATGGAACAACAAATATCATTGACCCCATCCCCGGCCCTTCTCCGGCGGCTGACGGAGGAGTTAGAAGGGGGGCTTCTATGGGATTGTCATTGCCCCTTGTAGCTAAATATAGTGCAGGATTAAACGAAATTAAAACACAAAATCCATGACACATAATAGTAAAACACGGCATTACGAAGAAAACATCAATTATGGTGCTTCATCTGAAATTATTGCGAAAGCTAAAAATTTGCGAAAAAATATGACCGATGCAGAAAAGCTATTGTGGACAGCCCTGAGAGAAAAGCAACTCGATAGCTTTAAATTCCGCCAGCAGCATCCCATTTGGATATTTATTGCCGATTTCTATTGCCACAAGGCAAAACTCGTTATTGAGTTAGATGGAGGAATTCATCAAAAAGCAGAAACAAAAGAGCGGGATGTCAACCGTTCTGCCGAAATGGGAAGATTTGAAGTCCTCAGATTTACTAATGAAGAAGTTATGGAAAATTTAAGCCAAGTATTAATGCAAATTAGACATGAATACAAAACACGTTCAAAGACCCCATCCCCAGCCTCCCGATAATCGGGACAGGCATTCCCCTAAAGGAGAAGGGAGACCAGCCGCACAGGCCGCTGCTGTGAATGGTTTCGGAGCGGTTAGAGTAATGTAACTGTGAACTACAATATGATAATGAAAGCACCTGATACACTTTGCAGTACCCGACCTGCTGGCCTGTGCGCCGGCATCCTCCCCCTGCAGGGGGAGGTAGAGGGGGTCTGCTCCATGCGGCGGGTAATCTTCTACGCAGTCAGAGCCCATCCCCGACCTCCCGATAATCGGGACAGGCATTCTACACCGGTTGGCGAAAAGCGAGGCCAGCCGCACAAGCCGCTGCTGTGAATGGTTTCGGAGCAATTAAAGTATTATAACTGTGAACAACAATATAATGAAGAAAGTACCCTACAGAATTTGCAAAACCCGACCTGCTGGCCTGTGCGCCGGCATTCTCCCCCTTCAGGGAGAGTTAGAGGGGGTCTATGATAATGACCATTTTGAACATAGTTGATGAAAGCCTGCTAAATAGTTAGTATAAAACACCAATGAAATATTTCTACCTGTTAATAACAATCCTTACACTTGCGGCTGCGCTGATAAATCCTGCTGCAGGGCAACCCATTTTTCCGGAAGATGGCCCCGTTTATGGCGATGATGTGGTGGCGCGTATCGACATCACCATCAACCGCGACACTTTGGCCTGGCTTTATAAACCGGAAAATCAGCAAAGCGACATCGAATGGCGGGCAGAGTTTGTGTTCGACAATGGCACCCTGCGCGATACCGTCCACGAAATAGGATTCAGGCTGCGGGGCAACACTTCGCGGGCTTCGGCCAAGAAATCCTTTAAAGTTTCATTTAATACCTACCAAAGCGGCCGCAAATATTATGGTGTGGAAAAGCTTAACCTGAACGGTGAACACAACGACCCCACGGTGGCACGCGCTAAAATTAGCTGGGAGCTTTGCCACAATGCCGGCATTCCGGCGTCGCGCTCGTCATTTGTGCAGCTATACATCAACAACAATTATCACGGGCTGTACATCAATGTGGAGCATATCGACGAAGAGTTTGCAGATAAACGCTACGGCAGCCAGGATGGAAATTTGTACAAATGCCTTTATCCTGCCGATCTGAATTATTTGGGCAACGACCCCGATCTCTATAAATTTATGGCTGGCGACCGCCGGGCTTACGAATTAAAAACCAACAAGACAGCCGACGATTACAGCGGCCTGGCGCATTTTATCGATGTGCTCAACAATACACCCATTGCTGATCTGCCGTGTGAATTAGAAAAAGTTTTTAATGTGCAGGATTATCTGAAAGTTGCCGCCATGGATGTGATGACGGCCAATTGGGACGGCTATATTTTTAATAAAAACAATTTTTATCTTTATGATAATCCCGCCACCGGTCGGTTTGAATACATCCCCTACGACCTCGACAACACCTATGGCATCGACTGGTTTGGCATCGACTGGGCTACACGCAATATTTATGAATGGGACCACGATTCGGAGTATCGTCCGCTTTTCGAGCTGCTGATGGAGATACCCGAATACCGCGACTGGTTTTCGTATTATATCCATCAAATCAGTGCGCTGATGACACCCTCTCCTTTTTTTGAGCGCCTCGAAATCATCAAAAATCAAAACTACCCCTTCATCATCAACGATCCTTACTATCCGCTTGACTATGGCTATTCGCCTGACGATTTTCTGAGCGCATTTACCAATGGCACCGGTGCGCATGTTCCTGTTGGAATTACGGAATTTGTCACCAGCCGCCGTGCCGCCACTGCCAGCCAATTGCAATTGAACAACATAACGCCCATCGTAAATTATCTTTCGGCAATGCACAATGGCGCGGGGGGAAGTGCCTGGGTTGAAGCCACCGTTACGGACGACGATCCGGTGGAAGTGACGTTGCTTTATCAGATAAATGACGGCGATTGGCAAACCGCGATGATGACCGCAGGCAGCGACGACAGATTTTCGTTACAGGTGAATTTACCGGAGGGTCAGTCGGTAATTAATTATCAGATCAGCGCTGCCGACACTTTTGGCCACACCACGCTCTATCCCTGCGATCCCGAAACGATGACCGTCAGTCCCGCTTCTGCCTGGCCGCTCTTCATCAACGAGCTGCTGGCAAGCAACGACACGGGTATCACCGATGAGGCAGGCGAGCACGACGACTGGCTGGAAATCTACAACGCCGGCGATGAACCCCTCTGGCTGGGCGATAAATACCTGAGTGATAATTTTGCCAATCCCGGCAAATGGCTGATGCCCGATTACACCATCCAGCCGGATGAATATCTGTTGGTGTGGTGCGACGAAGACCAGGAGCAGGGCATTTTCCACACCAACTTTAAGCTGAGCAAAGGCGGCGAGGAGCTGGGGATTTTTGATGCCGAAAGCACCGGTTTTGCCCCCATCGACACCCTCACTTTTCCGGCGCAGGAAACCGACATCTCCTACGGGCGGCGCCCCGACGGAACTGATTCGTGGGTGTTTTTTGAGCATCCCACACCCGGCATCAGCAACCTGTTGAGCGATATCGACGACCAACCGACGGCACAACAAACGTTCTTCGGTTTTCCAAATCCGGTGGGACATGGTTTTTTATTTTTTAATAAAAAAACTGATTTCATAATTTATAATCAGAC
>JAAYIU010000201.1 GCA_012523265.1 Bacteroidales bacterium
CACCAATGGTTTTTAAGAGGTGCAATATCACAAACTAAAGAACAGTTCGCTTGACAGTTATTTTAGCCATGTGATCACTTCGGAGCAGGCAGGGTGTAAAAAGCCCGACCCCGATATTTTCAGATACGCGCTGCAGCAAGCCGGAGCCGACGCCAGCCGCAGTGTGATGATTGGCGACGACCTGGAAGTAGATGTGCTAGGCGCAATGCACGCAGGGATAGACGCCGTGTTTTTTAATCCAAAAAAAATTGAGCATAACAGCAATATCCGTCACGAAATTAATGACCTAAACGATTTAATAAACATATTATGAAAACAAAAACCATCCTTCTGGTTGCCCTTGTGGCTACCTTCTGGGCATGCAACCGCCACCAGGCTGACGAAAAGCCAATCGAATACGGCGTTATCGAACAAAGCACCATCACCGGCGACACCGCTTATTATTACATTAATCAGGAATTTCCGGTTTTTAAAGCTGATCAGCCAGCCGACGATTCGTTGCTGAAACCGCTCAACAGCCGCATCGAAAGTTTTATGGATACGGCTGCGCAGTATTATTGGGGAATGGAGGTCGGAGATGTTCCGGGCTATATCGATACTGTGCAGGCGCGCGGAAAATTTGAATTATACACCACTTACGAAATCCTGCTCAGCACCTCCGACACCATCAGCCTGAGGCTCGAGACTTACAGCTATGCGCTGGGAGCGCATGGGTTTACCGCTTTTCATACCTACAACTACGACCTCCGCCACCAGCATTTTATTGGTCTAGAGGAAGTGCTTGATCTTTCATCCGATACAAATATCAATATCATTAACGAGCTTCTCGCGCGCTACTTTGAAAATCCGGAAGATTGCTTCACGGAAGTGCCCACGATTGATGTAGATGAACAGCTCTGGGGATTTCGGCCGGAATATCTGGTGTTTTTTTATGAAGCCTACGAGCTTGGTGCTTACGTGTGTGGATCGGCTGAGGTGAAAATCCCAACGCAAGAGTTGCAAAAGCGGAATCTGCTGCGCATGAATGAAGATTTAGCGAAAGCGAAATGAAGTTCTGACAAATTCAGGACTCCCTACCTGTTAATTGTTATTCAGTGGGTTACAATTCTCTTATCCCAATTCACATTGTCGCCAATACAAGTTTCTACTATAGAAATATTTGCAGATTGTATTTTGTGTTTTCAAGCTGATAAGGAAATTTATGAGATTTCTCGCTTCGTTCGAAATGACCGCGCGCAGGCGCTAATGGGAGGGGAGGCGGGATCGGGCGCTATGCGCCCGATCCCGCCTCCCCCTTTTCATGCCAATTCGTGTCATTTTGATCCGCCAACCGGCGGAGAGAATTCTAAAAAATGCAACAATAACTTTTCGCTGGGTCAGGTGCTCTTAAATTATAACCTAACTGAAACAGGCAAAGCCTGCAAAAATAAACCGGACGAGGCTGTGCCTCGTCCAAACCCCCGCTTTGGGTTCACAAATCCCCTTCGACCCACAAAACAACGAACAACAGCCTGCCCTGAGCTTGCCGAAGGGAACAACGAGAAAGTAGAGCATCTTTCGCCCTGCGCCAAGCGCCCCGCATCTACCCAAGCTTGGCGATAACATCGCGGCAGCCTTTTACTTTTTGGTTTTTTTTCACCAGTACTTTGGTACCCGGCGGCAGAAAAACATCCACCCGTGAACCAAATTTTATAAAACCCATCTCCTCACCCTGATCGATAATTTCGCTCTCCTCGGCATAGCATACGATACGTTGAGCCACAGCACCAGCAACTTGTCGCACCAAAATTTCACCGTAGCTTTCCGTTTGTATCACAACGGTGGTGCGCTCGTTGAGTTCGGAAGATTTGGGATGCCAGGCCACCAGGAACTTTCCGGCGTGGTGCCGGTAGTAATTTATTATTCCGCTAAGGGGATACCAGTTTTTGTGTACGTTGTTGGGCGACATAAAAATAGACACCTGCAAGCGCTTATCTTTAAAATATTCGTTTTCGATAGTTTCTTCCAGCACCACTACTTTGCCGTCGGCGGGTGCGATGATTTGCGTGTTATCGATGTCGACGATGCGCTGTGGATCGCGGAAGAAGCGCAAAATGAAAATATAAAACACCACTGCTGCGGCATAGGCCACATAGTGTACGGGTGTTTGTGCCGGATTAAAATAGTTGATTGCCGTAAGTGTCGCAGCCAGCAACACAATAACAATAACCAAAGTAGTGTACCCTTCTCTGTGGATTTTCATAGTCAATCGATAAACAACATCAAAAAAACAAAAACTGCCGGAGCCGCCAGCAGCAACGCATCGAAGCGATCGAGCAAGCCACCGTGGCCTGGCAATGCACGCCCCGAATCTTTTAGCTTAATACTTCGCTTGAGCATCGACTCGGCGAGATCGCCAAAAGTACCAAATATCATGATGATGGCGGCCATTACAAGCCATTGCCACAAGGTGTATTGCGGCCATAAAGAGGCAATGATAAAAGCCGCTGCAAATCCCGCTACAAAACCACCAATAAGCCCTTCCCACGATTTCTTGGGCGAATGCCGCTCAAACAGACGATGCTTGCCGAGCCACACACCAAAAAGATAAGCAAACGAGTCGTACACCCAGAGCAGGATAAAAAATCCCAAAAGAATGGCCGGGTGGTCGCCGGTGGGCGAAAAGGCCGGATTGAAGAAAAAGTTGAGCAAGGCGAAAGGCACGATGATGTAGAAGATGCCAAAAACATTCAGCGCTACGTTGCGAAAAGGTGTCGGCGATTTGTAATACAATTCGGCTACAAGCATCAGCGGCAACAACAGCAGATTTACGAACATCAATCGCGGATTTGCCCATTGCAACGAAACCAACGCCAGCGTTGCATACACAACCACACCGGCTGCTATGCCGGCGACATAACGGATGTGGTAACGACCGATCAGGCTGACCATCCTGTAAAACTCATAGAGCGCCCACAGGCTGATGGCCAGAAACAATAACGAAAAAAGCAAATGGCTATAAACGATCAATCCCGCCACAGCGCCTACATAAACGGCTCCTGTGAGTATCCTCTGCCAAAATTTATTCGCCGGAGCTGTGCTCGCTAAGGAGCTGTCGTGCTTTTGCTTCGTTTTGTGTTTCAACATACAAATCTACACTACCAATAAAAAACTCCGAATCCTGCTTGTTGAGGATGTGGCTTTCGATGCCATTTTCTTTGAGCATACCGGCGGTGATTTGTGCCGAAGCCATGTTGCGTGCATTAAACACGAGCACCCAGTTGTCCATTTTTTCCATATTGTGTGTCGTTTTAAAAATTAAAAAAATGATATTTGAAGGTTTCCTGTCACTGTTTTGTCTTTCGTTTAATGGCTGCCTGCTAATTACCCTCTTCTGCTTCAACGAGCAAAAGATACAATTGACGCGGACCATTTGCGCCCATCACCAGCGTTTTTTCGATGTCGGCAGTGCGGCTCGGTCCCGAAATAACGGTGATGGCCGAGGGCAGCGTGGTGGCATATTTTTTCTTCATCAATACAAAAGCATCTTGTAGATTTTTTACCAACTGATCGGTGGTAGCTATTACTACGTGTACTTCCGGAAAAACGCTGAGCCGCCGCCCTGACATTTGCCGCGACGACACCATAATGGATCCTGTGCGAGCTATCAGGCACTCGCACAAAGTGAGGCCGATGCCGACGTTCATCAACGCTACAGGATCGCTCTGAAAAGCGATCTCACGCTCACTAAGCAAACGCTTGAGCACCTGATCAAAACAGAATATTTCGCGGTTACTATTTTCGTAAATGATGAACTTCAGCTTTTCGATCATGTCGGCTTCGTGCTCACAATAGGCGAATTTTCCGCCAATGCGCGTTAGCTCCTGAGCAAAAGTTACCTCGATAGATTCTCTGAAATCCTGAAATACCGACGATTCAAAGTCGACATCCGTAAAAGGAGCGTCGGCTTTGTCGATCAAAGCATTGCGGATGCTTTTGAAAACTTTTTCTTTCGAGGTGGTTTCGTTCATCAGCCTGACAAAATATTATGATTGCTGAGATTTCCTTTTTTTTCTGGCACCTGGCTTTGTTTCGGCGTCAACGGGTTTATCAGCAGCAGCCGTATCTTGCTCGTTCTTATCGTCACCATTTTTAGCGGCTTCTTCTTCAAGGCGCAGCTCTTCTTTCACCTGTTTCAGCTTTTTGCGCATGCGTTCGCGGTCTATTACCCCTTCTTTTTCCCGCTCAATGTCGCGTTTAAAAGTTCGTTTGCCGAATATTTTCTCCAGATCTTCTTTATAAATAACCTCTTTTTCGAGCAGCACAAGTGCCAATTGATCTACTTTTTCTTTGTTTTTGGTAAGCAGCGACACAGCTTTTTGATAAGCTTCTTCGGCGAGCTTGTGCACCTCTTCATCAATAATCTGGGCGGTGCGCTCGCTATAGGGTTTTGTAAAAGAATACTCCTGCTGGCCTGTAGAATCGTAATAACTGACATTGCCCAGGCGCTTGTTGAGGCCAAAGTAGGTGATCATGGCAAAGGCCTGCTTGGTAACTTTCTCAAGATCATTGAGAGCGCCGGTAGAGATCTGTCCAAAGCGTATCTGCTCCGAAGCGCGTCCGCCCAGGGCAGCAGCCATCTCATCAAACATCTGCTCAAAGGTGGTAATTTGCCGCTCTTCGGGCAGGTACCAGGCAGCACCCAGCGCTTTGCCACGCGGCACGATGGTAACTTTTACCAGCGGCGCGGCATGCTCCAGCAGCCAGCTAACGGCAGCATGACCGGCTTCGTGATAAGCAATGGTAAGCTTTTCGTCCTGCGAGATTATCTTGATTCGTTTTTCCAGCCCGCCAATGATGCGGTCGATGGCATCGGTAAAATCTTGTTTTTCCACAATCTTTTTGCCTTTTCGTGCAGCAATGAGCGCCGCCTCGTTGCTTACGTTGGCAATGTCGGCACCGGAAAACCCGGGCGTTTGTTTGGCCAAAAAATCCACATCCACCGAATCGTCGAACTTAATAGGCTTGAGATGTACCAGGAAAATAGCTTTGCGCTCTTCCAGATCAGGCAGCTCAACATGAATCTGGCGGTCGAAGCGACCGGCACGCAAGAGCGCACGATCTAGGATGTCTGCGCGGTTGGTGGCTGCCAGAATGTTGACACCGGCGTTGGTCCGGAAGGCATCCATCTCGGTGATCAGTTGGTTGAGCGTGTTTTCGCGTTCGTCGTTGGC
>JAAYIU010000137.1 GCA_012523265.1 Bacteroidales bacterium
AATATCAGCCATCAGATATAGTGAAGGAACATTTAAAAACATACCGGCTCTGAACCAAAGCTGGGCATCGAAACCGCCAATGCCGCCAACTTCATAGCCGGCGATGAGCGAAAGTCCGGCATCGTTGCGTTGTTGCATCACCATGCCCGGACGAACTGTGCCGCCGTAAACCTGGTAAAACCGGCTTTCGCCACTTTCGCCGGTGGCTACACCGCGATTATCAGCAATTTTTCCTGTGGCTCTTACAACGGCTTTGCGGTCGATCTCGGCAGTTCCGGTTTTTTCGTTCCACACATATTCGTAAACAAAATACCGCTGGTCGCATCTTAAACCCTCTTTTTTACCAATTTTTGATCGGATGGGACGCGTTGCCGAAACATTCATTTTAACCCTGAAAGGCTCCAGGTCTTTGTCGATGTTGAAGAGAGCATCCTCGTACATTTGTTGGGTTGTTTCATCCAGCAGTTGGTCGGAAGTTTTAGGTTTTTTAATGAGCGCATAAGTCTCCGTACCTGATGCCGACATTCCTTGTTTTCCGTAAAATGGGGACAACGAAAATGAAAGTGTATCGAAAGCAGCTATTTTTTCATTTTTCACATCTTCGGGGTCATCATCAAATGGCCATTGGGCGTAGAACCGGCTCACCACGTCATTATCAAAATCGAGTTTAAAAAGGAAAATGTCGTAGGTCGCCGTCCAGCCATGCGAAATTTCGTCGTCGCTGTAGACCAATTCTTTCGGTGACAATACGAGCACATAGGTTTTGTTTACCAATTTTTCGCCTGCATCAAACAGAACAGCCTCCCCCCGCTTGGCTGCACCCGACATCATAACATCCTGGTCGGAGGCATTGTAAAGCCCGCATTGGTGGATGTAATCGAGATTAAACGTCCCGTCGGGCTGCCTGCTGAACCATTTGGCAATCATTTTCCTGCCGACACCTTCCTTTTCGAGATACTTTTTCAGTTCAGTTTTTTTTGCTTCGTAGCTCAGATCTTTAAAACTCCTGCTTAGTTCGATGGAGATTTCGTTCAGGTTGTGATTGAAATACTTGTCGGTAAGGACAATTTTTTTGGCCGATTTAGCTGCTTTCTCGCTGTTGTTATCGCCGGGGAAAGTTGCAAAAAACATGGTGACAGATGGTCTCGAATATTCACTTTCAGGGGCTTGTGGGTTACGCTGGCCAAACGCATCGTTTGATGACATCCCGGAAGTAAAGAACAAAACAACGATCGCCAAAACAAGGTGTAATGATGTTTTCATAAAAAGCATTTTAGTTGATATTTCATTTTTTTTGATGATCAAGATCAAAAGGTTTCGCTTAAAACACAGCAAAAACAGCATAGACAAAATTAACTTTTTCTTAACATGTAAGAATATTAAGCTAAATAAAATGATCTGACGTGATTTCTCAATTCCTCGCCGCGCATTTTCTACATCTCTGACGGGAAAGAGGTTTCTGATTTTGATCATGTTTGGATCTGGCTCTTAAAACAATCCCCAAATGACCGCCACGTGAAAAAATAGCTACTTTTGAAACCTTTTTTAGCTTCAGCTAAACAATGTGGGTGCATTTGCATTAATGCAAATTTCAACTTAAAAAATATGATATGTCGGAAGAGATAATGATAAGTCTGGCCAGTCTGATAATTCTTGGCATCGGCGCGCAATGGCTTGCGTGGCGGATTAAGTTTCCCAGCATCCTCTTCCTTTTAATCTTTGGTTTTGTTGCCGGGCCTGTCACAGGTTTTTTGCAGCCTGACCTGCTGATGGGCGACCTGCTGCTGCCCTTTGTGTCGCTGGCTGTTGCCATCATCCTGTTCGAGGGCGGGCTGACGCTCAACCTCAAAGAGCTGCGCGAGATTGGCGGCGTAGTGGTAGGCCTGATAACCATTGGTGTGATCGTAACCTGGGTGGTGACTGCTGCTGCGGCCTATTTCCTGCTGGAGCTAAACCTGCAAATCTCTATCCTTTTGGGCGCCATCCTGGTGGTGACCGGCCCAACGGTGATAGGTCCGCTGCTGCGGCACATCCGTCCCAACCAGCGCGTGAACGACATCCTGAAATGGGAAGGCATCGTGATAGACCCTATCGGGGCGCTGCTTGCCGTGCTGGTGTTCGAAGCCATTGGCGTAAGCCGCTTTCAGGACGCGACTACTGAAGTTTTGTTTAGTCTGGGCAGAACGATACTTTTTGGCAGCCTCACAGGATTTTTCTTTGCCTGGCTGCTGGTGTTGCTCATCCGCAAATACTGGGTGCCCGATTTTCTGCAGGTCACCGTTTCGTTGTCGCTGGTGGTAGCTGCATACCTGTCGAGCGACCTGATTCAGCCCGAGTCGGGGTTGTTTTCGGCAACGCTGATGGGCATTGTGATGGCCAACCAGAAATACGTTTCGGTAAAACACATCCTGGAGTTTAAAGAGAACCTGCGGGTGCTCATCATCTCGATATTGTTTATCCTGCTCTCCGCCCGCTTAAACCTGAGCGCCTTCGCGGATCTGTCGCTCAACATACCGTGGTTTTTGGCAATATTAATCCTGGTGGCGCGTCCGTTGTCGGTATTTCTCTCGTCGATAGGCAGCGGGCTGACGGTGCGCGAAAAACTGTTTTTGTCGTGGATGGCGCCACGTGGTATCGTGGCTGCCGCCGTGTCGAGTATTTTTGCGCTGCGCCTGGCCGAAACGGGCATGGAAAATGCCGGCGCCCTTGTGCCGGTTACTTTCTCGGTAATCGTGGCCACGGTGGTGATTTATGGGCTTACCTCCAAACCTGTGGCGCACTGGCTCAAGGTGGCCGAAAGCGACTCGCAGGGGATCCTGTTTGTAGGCGCCCACACCTGGGCGCTCGAGATTGCCAAAGCCGTAAAAAAAGAAGGTTTCAAAGTGGTGGTGGTCGACACCAACCGCTCCGACATCGCCAAAGCGCGGCTGGCCGGCATCACCACGGTGTATGGCAGCGTCCTTAGCGAAAACGTGGTGGAAGACATCCCGCTGAGCGGCATCGGAAAGCTCTTTGCGCTTACCTCAAACGATGAGGTGAACTCCCTGGCAGTGGTTCTCTTCAACAGCATCTTCGACAGCCACGAGCTTTATCAGCTCATCCCCGTAAAAACTGAAAAAGGCAAGGAGCAGGACTTCTCGCCCAAGCACCTGCGCGGGCGCTTCCTCTTTGGCGAAGGCATCAACTTTGCCCATCTGCGCAAGCTCTTCTTTGCCGGCGCCACTATCAAAAGCACAAAAATTACCAAAGACTTTACCTACAAAGATTTTTTGGCTAAATACAACGACAGCGCCATCCCGATGTTTATAGTCACCGAGAGCAAAGAACTCACCGTGATAAGTACCGACACGGAAGCCAAACCCAAAATCGGCAGTACTATCATAGCGATGGTGACGGAGAAAGAGAAAAATGAAGCATGATAGGAAATAAAAAAAAACCTCACCCTGCGGATGATTTTATCATAGCGATTGCCTAAGGTTTTTACTGCTGAGCATCAGGCTGAATCACAATGCCAGCAGATTTGCTCCAGTCCGTTAGCTACGAATCGAGCTTCAGCACCGCCAGAAATGCCGACTGCGGAACCTCTACATTACCAACCTGACGCATGCGTTTCTTGCCTTTCTTTTGTTTTTCGAGAAGCTTCCGCTTTCGCGAAATGTCACCGCCATAGCATTTGGCAGTTACGTCTTTGCGGAGCGCTTTCACTGTTTCGCGGGCAATGATCTTGGCGCCGATGGCCGCCTGGATGGCTACGTCGAACTGCTGACGCGGGATAAGCTCACGCAACTTTTCGCACATGCGGCGCCCAAAGGTATAGGCGTTGTCGTGATGGATCAGGGTGGAGAGTGCATCTACCGGCTCGCCGTTGAGCAAGATATCCAGCCGCACCAGTTTGGCAGGTTGGTAGCCGGTGATGTGGTAGTCGAATGAAGCGTAGCCCCGCGAGATGCTTTTTAGTTTATCATAAAAATCGAAAACGATCTCGGCCAGAGGCAACATAAACGAAACCTCTACACGGTCGCTGGTGAGGTAAACCTGATTTTGTAGTTCTCCACGCCGGTCGATGCACAAATTCATGATAGCGCCCACATATTCTGATTTGGAAATAATGTGGGCCTGAATCATTGGCTCCTCTACATGTTCTAAAATATTGGGGCCCGGCATCCCCGACGGATTGTGCACATCTATTACTTCGCCTTTGGTGGTGTAGGCTTTATAGTTTACGTTGGGCACCGTTGTAATTACATCCATGTCGAACTCCCTGTCGAGCCGCTCCTGCACAATCTCCATATGCAGCAGTCCGAGAAATCCGCAGCGGAAACCAAAGCCCAGTGCTGCCGACGATTCAGGCTCAAAAGTTAGTGAGGCATCGTTTAGTTGCAGCTTTTCCATCGAGTTACGCAGCTCTTCGTAGTCGTCGGCATCTACCGGGTAAATGCCGGCAAAGACCATCGGTTTCACGTTTTCAAAACCGGAGATCATCTCGCCGCATGGGTTGTCCACATGCGTGATGGTGTCGCCCACCTTCACCTCTTTAGAGCTTTTAATGCCGGAGATGATATAGCCCACATCGCCGGCCTCCATCGTTTCGCGCGGTTGAAGCCCCATACAAAGCACGCCAATCTCGTCGGCATTGTATTCTCTGCCGGTAGCTACAAATTTCACAAAGTCGTTTTTTCGTATCGTACCGTTAAAGATGCGGAAGTAGGCGATGATGCCGCGATAGGAATTATACACCGAATCAAAGATCAGCGCCTGAAGGGGTGCCTTCGGGTCGCCGGAGGGCGCCGGCACACGCTCCACGATTGCTTCAAGAATGCGCTCGACGCCGAATCCTGTTTTGCCACTGGTTTCGATGATGTCGTCGCGATCGCAGCCGATCAGATCTACTATCTGGTCTTTAACATCTTCGGGCATGGCAGCTTCCAGATCCATCTTGTTGAGCACCGGTATGATCTCCAGGTTGTGGTCGATGGCCAGATAAAGATTGGAGATGGTTTGTGCCTGAATACCCTGGGTAGCATCCACGATGAGCAAAGCCCCTTCGCAGGCGGCAATGGAACGGGATACTTCATACGAAAAGTCCACGTGCCCGGGCGTATCGATCAGGTTAAAAAGATAGTCGACGCCATCATCGGTCTTATAGACCATTTGTATGGCGTGACTTTTTATGGTAATGCCGCGTTCGCGCTCCAGATCCATGCTGTCGAGCACCTGTTCTTTTTTATCACGCTCACCAATGGTGTGTGTGAGGTCGAGCAATCGGTCGGCCAGGGTACTTTTTCCGTGGTCGATATGGGCAATGATACAGAAGTTTCTTATATTTTTCATCGGCTGCAAAAGTAATATTTTGCAATGATTAATTTTTATTGTAATTGTGGAATAGTGCAGCAGAAGCTACCTACAAATCAATGATTGTTTCAGCCGCTAATCCTGTCTCTTTAATAATATCTTCGATGTCTGCTCCACTCTGCTTCATGTACGTTGCCAGCTTTAATGCCAGAGATTCTTTCTGCCTGCGCTCTGTTTCTTTCTGTCTGCGCTCTGTTTCTTTCTGCTTCCGTTCCAGTTTTTCACTCTTCCTTGCTTTCTTTTCTCTTGCTTCTGCCTCTGCAATCTTTTTCAGATATTTTGCTTCCTGCGCATCAAAAATGGTATCGATCTCTTCTTCAGCTTCCAGCGTGCGGCGAAATGTTTCATCCATCAGCGGACGTTGCAGGTATTCAGCCATGTCGGCAAATCCTTCAGGAATTTCCTGTAGGTCGATGATGTAATTTTCCTCGGTACACCAGGCCTGATTGAACAACATCAGAAAATTTTCCAGGCGCGTCCGTCGTCGTTCGGGCAAACGCCGTACTTGTATAATGTGCGACTGGTGCGTAAGGTGATCGATGAAAAAACTCCTGACTTCAATTTTTTCCTTGCTCACCGAATCGATTATCTCCCGATTTACAGTTACAGCCATGTAGGGTAAATCGTCGAGATTATAACCCAAAATGTAAATGGTAATGATGGGATAGCCCGACGAATACTCGGGCGGGGGCTCTTCAACACTGCTCAGGTCTTTTTGCCTGGCCATGTAATTGGCGCCAAGATAATTCCGAAAGCGTTGAATGTCGGTAGCATATTTTGATTTTTGTAGTTCGATGAGCACCGTTTTTCGGCTCCCATCGGCTTCTTTTATAACCGCTTTAAAGTCGAGCCGAAACAAGGTAAGGCTTCGTTTCACATCCGGGAAAGTAGTTTCCTGCTGGCCCAACGAAACCTCTTCCACCTCCACATCCATTATTACCGACAATACTTTGCGGGCATATTTGGTGTTTTCCATCAGGTACTTAAAAGCTTTGTCGTAGAGAGGGTTTATGATTTTCATGTCCGGTTTTTTTTAATGATTGCAAATCTAATGTCTTAACAAAAATACACCAAATCAGTTTGCTTGCCCAGGGCAAATGACAAATTTCGGATAAAAGCGGCTCTGATATAAAATTTTGTGGCCATCTAATCACTAACCCCGGCCTTTAGGCCGGGGATAATAGTCAAAAACACTTCAGTGGGCTTTAGCCCAAATAAATAGAAATGTTATGATGAGTTCATGGAAAGATATTGATGTAAAAATTTTGCGGGCTAAAGCCCGCAGGTTTCTGACCGGGCTATCTGACCCCGGACATCCGGGGTTATTGACATGTTGCAGATGAGCTACAAACAATAAGTAATATCAGAGCTATAAAAGCTAATATCCAAATTCAAAACAGCAATCAACACATAAAAAAAAGCTGCCCGGTAGATGAGCAGCTTTTTTTTATTAAGAAATAAATTTTCCTCGATACTACTGCGGATTCACAGTATAGGTCATTGTAATGGTATTCATCTTAATAAGATACTGGCCGGTGGCCGATGGCGGCGGAATGGACTTCGGATCGGGATCGCCTTCGGTTTCGCGATATACCAGTTCACCACTTTCAAAGTCGGCACCTTCCACGGTGCCGTACATTGGCGCCCAGGCTCCCTGATTCACCAGGAATTTGAAACCTTCGGTAGCATCTGCACTAAGATTGGTGACAAGCTCAAACACACCGGGAGAAACCTTTACCATAGGAATGGCAGCAGCAGCATCCCAACCTGCATCGGTAGCATCACCTACAATGTGCATCGATGGTGCAACGTTGGCAGGCACGATAGTATATTGCTTATTGACCAGGTCGAATGTCACCAGATAATCACCAGCTTCTGCCGGAGTAGGAATAGCTACCGGGTCGGGATCGGGATCGGTAGGACGATAAACCAGCGGGCCACTTTCGGAAGTGCCACTGTCATCAGTGCCCCATTGTGGCCACCACTGTCCGGGAACTTCGATAGCCTTTATAAGAAGGTTGGCGCCGAGTGTTGCCACGATCTTGTAAACTTTAGCCTGGTCATCATAAGTAAATGGCAGATCGGTAGCAGCATTATCCCAACCAACAGAAGTGCCATCGCCAATAAGATACAAAGGCGGAGCCTCTACTACGGTAGAGTAAGCAGTGACGTTGAGTGGGAATGTAGCGGAAACAGTACTGGTGTATTTGCTTTGGTTATTAATAATCGAAGAAACTCTTACAGAAACACCTACTACTGAATCCGGAGTGACTCCGAGGTTAAGCATGGTGCTGTTGAGCTTGCTTTGTTTGATCGAAAGCATCGTGGTGGTGGTGGTTCCCAAGTCGATGACGTTCATAAAGTTGCTTTCAGCTAAGTCGATTTGCACAGTATATTTGGTGTTTTCCAAATCGGAGAGATTATAACTTGCCGGTGTCCATTTAAAAATGATCATGCTGTCGGCCTGGTCTTTCATCAGGACAATAGTACTGTTAGCTTCTGGCATTGTCAGCGCCGGAGCGGTGGCTTTACCCATATCCAGAACCGGCTCGCTATCCTGTTTTTCGCAGGAGAAGAGCAGTCCGATACCTACGATTGCAAAAAGAATGAATGTTATCTTTTTCATATTTTTAATTGATTTAGAAATTAATAACCTGTGTTTTGTTGAAGATTCGGATTGGCGTTGACGTCGGCAGTGGGCAACGGGAAAATCCGGTACTTGCCGGCGGTAGCCACACCCTGTGGTGCACCACCTTTCCAGGGCCAAACATATTCGGCGCTGGTGAGCTTGTTGTGACGCACCAGGTCGGTACGGCGGTGGCACTCCCAATACAGTTCGCGACCGCGCTCATCGAGGATGAAATCCAGAGTGAGATCGCCGGCGCTGATGTTGCCCGAAGTGCCGTTGTAGGCTCTTTCTCTCACCTTATTTACGTAAGTAACAGCCATGCCCATATCAGCAGCGCCACGAACGGCAGCCTCGGCATACATCAGATAGACGTCGGCCAGACGGAACAACGGGAAATCAGTATCGGGGTAGTCGATGTCTTTGCCGGCACTGCCGGTGGAAGTTACGTTTTTGAATTTGGTAATGGCATAGCCATCCGTAAATTCGCCAATGTTGATGATCTCCAGGTTTTGGCCATCGGTATGAAACATAGCCCGGCGGTCGGTATTTCCTGAGGCATCAGAGAATTTATTGACGAACGCGCTGGTAGTACGGATACCGCCCCATCCGCCGCCAACACCAAAGTCGCTTGGATTCATCGAGCCGCCAACAGCAGCATGGATGATGAAGTTGGTGCCGCCATAGGTGCGGGTGTTGATGCCATCAAAGGCAATCGAGAATATCTGCTCCGGGTTGTTTTGGTCGTTGTCGGCCAGAAAAAGATTTGCATACACAGGCGCAAGCTGATAGCCTGCGTCGATAACTTTCTGAGCGTAAGTAGCACATTCGCCGTAGCGGGCCATACCGGTATAAACTTCAGCATTCAGATAGTTCTTGGCAAGCAGCGTCCAGGCAGCAGCTTTGTCGGCACGGGCATACACAGTGTGCGGCTCGAGGAGCTGACCTTCGATCTCTTTCAGCTCCGACTCCACATAGTTGAAAAGTTCGGCGCGCTGGATCTGCGGCGGGAAGAATAATCCTACCACGTCGTCTTCGGTAACGAAGGGAACGTTGGCAAACAAATCCATTGCATGCGAATAACTAAGTGCTCGCAGGAAACGTGCCTCAGCATGGTAAGTCTGTACCTGTGCTTTCAGATCGCCGGTAACGCCGCGTCCGTCGAGCTTGGCGTCGGTAGTTTCGCGGATGTATTCGTTACAAACTGCTATTTGATAAAAAATACGGTAATACATGGCGGCGATAAATACGTCGCCGGCACCCCACGACTGCCCGTGGAAATCTTTGATGGTTTGGTCGTTCCAGCCAATCACAGCTTCGTCGGTAGGGAGTTCCTGATGATACCAATAGCCACGCAGGTATTGTCCGAAGCCTTCGTCGATGCCACTGATGTCGCCTTGTCCGGCGGGGCCTTCCTGGCCGCTCACTGCCAGGCCGGCATAGAGCTTGGCAAGTACCTGGAGGTAGGCTTCAGGGTTTTCGAAGACTGTGGCGGCGGTGGTAACCTTTTTATCCAAAGGCACAGTATCGAGGTCTTTGGTGCAGGAGCTAAATGCGATGGTCAGCCCTGCTACAATCAAAAATATATTTGCGAATTTTTTCATAATTACTAAAATTTAAAAATTAGAACTGAAGAGTTAAGCCAAGCAAGTAGGTCCGGGGACGCGGATACAACCGATTGTCGATACCACCAGAAATCTCCGGGTCGATGCCGTCGTACTGGGTGATGGTAAACACGTTGGTAACGGTTGCGGTAAGACGCAGGCTGGCGAATTTTTTGATAGCATCCGGGAAGAAATAGCTCAACGACATATTGTCCATCCTAAAGAACGAGGCATCCTGGATGTAATAATCGGAAAGAAACTGTGGATTTACAAAGTTGGTTTCATACACCTTATCGGTGATGTTGCCCAGGTAGGGACCTTCGGGGCGGTAGAGCCGCTCATAAACAGCATTTTCGCTGTTCACGTTGTCGTACACATAGTTACCAAAGTTGGCGCGTCCCGAGAATGCGAAGTCCCAGTTTTTGTAGGATACTGATGAGTTGATCCCGAAATAGAAATTGGCTGCCGGGTCTTTGTAGTAATAGCGGTCGGCATCGGTAATTTCGCCATCGCCATTTCTGTCGACATAAATACCTTGCAGCGGCTTGCCGTCGGTACCATAAACCTGTTCAAAAACAAAGTAGGTGTTGGCCGACTGACCTACAGCATGTTTCTGGATGAAGTTACCCACACCGCCGGAGATACCACCTACATCTATTCCGGTGTAACTCGGGTCGTCGGTGGCAGTAAGTTTTGTGATCTCGTTTTGGTTGTAGGTGGCATTAAAGCCAAGTTCCCAGAATATCTTGTCGGTAGAAACTGGACGGGTAACAATGGTAAATTCAAAACCTTCGTTTTTAAGATCCCCTACATTGGTGAGGATATAATTGCTAAGGTTGGTACCAGCCGGTACGGCGATAAAGTTGATCAGGTCAGAAGTTTTGCGGTTGTAATAATCCAACGATCCATAAATCCGGTCGTTGGCAAAGCCAAAGTCGAAGCCGAAGTTAAGGGTAGTGGTCTCTTCCCATTTGATATTGTAGTCGTATCCTTCAGGACGCAGAGTGTAATAAAACTGGTTGCCAATCTGATACTGCGCAAACTGGTCGCTGAGTGTATAACGAGGCAAATACGGATAGTCATTATCGGTAATGTTTTGCTGACCGGTTACACCGTAGCCTGCTCTGAATTTCAGTTGCGACATATTAACGCCGGCCATAAAAGGCTCTTCGATGATCTGCCACGCAAAAGCTGCCGATGGGAACAAGCCCCAGCGGGTGTCGGGAGAGAAGCGCGAGCTGCCGTCATTACGAAGGGTGAAGGTAAGCAGATACCGCTCTTTAAAGGTGTAGTTGAAACGTCCGAAGAAAGATAACAGATAACTTTCGGTAGGATTATCATCCGATTTGATGTTGTAGGTACGCATGTAGTCGCCATAGAAATTTTTCTGGTAGTTGCCCGGACGGATAGAGTCAAGTGTAAACTGACGGGAATAGTTACTGTTTAATGAGGAGTTGCTGCGATAGAAATGTTGCCACGAATAACCAGCCATCACATCAAAACGGCTTTCGATGCTTTTGACGGCTTTTACATAATTCAGGTAAAACTCCAGCAGTTCGTTTTTCTTTTCCTGATCGTAAGCACTCCAGTTGCCGCCACCATTCAGCGCGTCGTACGACCAGGGAGCATAGTCGGGGGTAATGTTGTCGCCTTCAGCTTTCGAGTAGTCGTAGCCCAGGTTCAGGTTGGCACGCAACTCAGGGAGGAAGTGCATTTTATAATCCATTTGGATGTTTCCGATGAAGCGGTTGACGGTCGACTGGTCGTCGCGCATGTTGAGCAGCGCCACCGGATTGCTCGATCCCTGTTCTACCGGGATGTCGGTTCCGCCGGGCTGTACCCATGCATAGTAGCCGCCAAAGTCGGTTATTGGCATCCGCACCGTGTCGGGAGATCCATCGCCATTCACATCATTAAGATAATAGGGATTGTAAAGGGTTCCGTCTTCTATGGGTTTGCTTGGGTCGTATTGCAACGCAGCGCCGATAGCATCGCGGTTACCAAATTGATTCTTGATGTTCATGTACTTGGCATTAACATCAATCTTCAGATGTCCGTCGAACAAAGTAGGATTCAGCGCAACGCTGGCGGTAGTACGTTTCAGATTGTCGGTTTTCAGGATACCATCCTGATCGGTGTAACCTATCGAGAGGCGATAGGGTAAAACCTTGTAGGCGCCCGAGATGCTCAGGTTGTGATCCATGCTAAAAGCATTCTGATAGATCTCTTTTTGCCAGTCGGTGTTGGCTGTGCCAAGCAATCCTGCCTGGTTGGGATATCTATCCTGCACTTCTTTTCTGAACACATCAGCATCCAGTACATCAATGGTTTTGATGGGTGTCGAAATTCCGAAATTACCACTATAAGTTACCGACAAGGGTTTTCCTTCTTTGCCTTTTTTGGTGGTAATAATGATAACCCCGTTGGAGGCGCGCGAGCCGTAGATGGCAGTAGCCGAAGCATCTTTTAGCACCGTGAAGGTTTCGATGTCGTTGGGGTTGATGGTGTTCAGCGGGTTGCGCATCCCGGAGATGCCGTCGTTATCCACCGGCACACCGTCGATAACAAACAACGGGTCGTTGCTGGCTCTTAGCGACGAGCCGCCTCTGATGCGTATGGTAGCACCCTCGCCGGGGGCGCCGCCGCCACTGGTAATCTGTACACCGGCAATTTTACCCGAAACCAGTTCGGTGGGTGTGGTGAGTGTGCCGCGGTTAAAGTCTTTGCTGCCCACCGCGGTAACTGAGCCCGTAGCGTCATCGCGTTTTTGCACGCCGTAGCCGATTACTACCAGTTCTTCAAGATAGGTGTTTTGTTGCAGCAGCGCTACATTCACAGTAGTGTTTGGCTGTACCAATACTTCCTGCGATTCGTAGCCGATAAAAGAAAATACCAGTGTGGCATTTGGTGAAATAGTAATGCTGTAGTTACCGTCGATGTCGGTAACGGTACCCTCCAGCGTTCCTTTCACCTGCACTGCAGCTCCGGGGAGGGTGCCGCCTTCTTTGGCATCGGTTACAACGCCCCGCACTACACCAGTTTGAGCATAGCCCGCCGAAAACCCGAATACGAGCATCGACAAAAGCAAAATCATTGTGGCTGTTAGATGTTTTCCCATAATTCAACGTTTAATTAGTTCTCATTTTTATTTAGTTTTACTTGATAATCGTATTCTGTAACAGATTAAATTAGGTTGCAAAATTAATAAAAACTTCATCTTGAAATTTTGTTGTGGGATTATATAAACTTCCTGCCATGTTGCATTGCGCAATTCATTAATTTGCAACTTACTATTGTTTTTTGCGTTTTTAAGGATATAGATTTTTCAGTCGTCCTTTGGCGGGTTTCTGGCGGTTTAATCTTAAAAAGAATTTATTTTTACTTTCACATGTAGAATTTATCTTAATTTTGCTTTTGAACAAACTTCAAAACTTATTTTTTAAAATTATTCATCAAAACTTTTTTATTATGAGAAAACTAGTACTTTTCGCTCTTTCAATCTTCCTTTTTGGAAGTGTAATGGCACAATTCGACGTCACAATGAATGTGGACATGAACGGCGTGGCTGATTTTGATCCGGCCACACACGATGTTTATGTTACCGGTAACCCATGGGGCTGGCCCGAGCCAGGCTCCAATGCTGACCTGAAACTTACCCCCACAGCTGCTGATCCAATGATTTACACCATCACGGCTAACGTGGCTGAACCCATGGAAATCCAATACAAATATGCTACTACAATGGTAGCTGGCTGGGACGGCACCGAATGGGCTGGTGATCCAAACCGCCACATCTACGTCACCGAAGAAACTGTAATGAATGACGTATATGGCGAAAAACCAGCGGTAGTTACTTTTAAAGTAGATATGACCGCTGCAGAAGTCTTTGACCCCGCAACTGACGAGATTTTCATGGCCGGAAACATCAATTACCCCAAAGGGTGGGTTATGCCCGGCGAGACCCCCAACATGAAAATGATGCCAGAGACAGAAGGCTCGATGGTTTACATCCTTACAGTTACTATTCCCAATGGTGATTATGAATACAAATATTTCAGGGTGATCAATGGCGAAGCATCATGGGATAACGGCGAATGGGCCGGTGGAGATAATCGCATGGTTACCATTAGTGGTGACGTAACTATCGCCGATTCATGGGGAGCAGTTGCAGAAGAAATGATGATTGTCGATTTTGAAGATGGTACCACTGGTCCGCTAACTTTGCACGTGATGGGCAATGGCGATTGGGACAACGAAGAACTACATCCGGTTTCAGAAACCTTCGAGGTTATCGACAATCCCGATCCAAGTGGCATTAATACGTCAGCAAAAGTGATGAAATTCAACCGTCGCGGTATGGATGAGGATGGCCAGCCCTGGGGTGGCTTCTGGGCTAATGTAGATCCGGCCGTCGATGTTACTACCTTCAAATATGTACACGTTATGGTATGGAAACCACGCATCAGCCCTGTGAAATTCAAACTCGAAGGCGGCCCCTCAGGCACCCTCGAATTGGTTAGCAGCAACGAACAAACCAAAGTGGATACATGGGTGGATATGGTTTTTAAATTTGACACAATGACCGGAACCTATCCGGTGATTGCTTTCATGCCCGACTTCGAAGATCCTTTTACTGCTCCTGAACTGCAGGTGATCTATTTCGACAACATTCGCATCAACAACGATTCAACTGCTTTTGGCGACACTTTTATCTTCAACCCGGTAAAAAACAGCTCGCTGGCAGTTTATCCCAACCCGACTACCAGTGCGTTGTACATCGACCTCGACAACAATGCACAAAGCATTGGCGTTTATAATTTGCTCGGACAACAGCAGGCTGTCTTTAACAATGTCAGCGCCGGCACATTTAGCTTCTCCACCTCCGATCTGCCCCGAGGCATCTACATGGTGGTAATGCGCGACAAGAACAACAAGCAATACACTGCTAAATTCGTTAAAGAATAATTAATTGGTTTTTCATTTTATTTTTATTGTTTTAAGGAAAACCTGCCCTCTGAAAAGAGCGGCAGGTTTTTTTTGTTTTTTCCCCCGCCATTTCAATCCCAGGCATAAATGCCTGGGCTACGGACATGAATGCCTGGGCTACGGATTCCCCAGATAACCCCAGGCGCAAATGCCAGAGCGATGGAATTCCCCGATAATCCCAGGCATGAATGCCTGGGCTACGGATATTCCCGATAATCCCCGACATAAATGCCTGGGCGATGGAGTTCCCCGATAATTCCAGGCGCAAATGCCAGAGCGATGGAATTCCCCGATAATCCCAGGCATGAATGCCTGGGCTACGAAGTTCCCCGATAATCTTTGCGCCCGGCGCTCTGCGTTCTGCACCCTGCTCCTTGCTCCTTGCGCCCCGCGCCTTGCTCCTTGCGCCCTGCGCCCCGCGCCTTTTATTTCACCACCGCCTTTTCTACACCAAAACCATTTTCCGTTTTTAAATGCAAAAGATAAACTCCTGATGGGATTCCTCTGACGTCGATCTGAAGAGATTGTTTTCCTTGCGAAAGTTTACCGGCTGTATTTGGTACCAGAACCTGCTGGCCGGTCAGGCTGTGCATTTCAACGATGACCTGTTGCGGTTTATCCAGCATAAAACCTATTGTCAGGTAATCCGTTGCGGGAACGGGAGAAACGGAAAGCGCTATTGTGCCTGCACCTGGTTCGAGAATGGATTGTGGGTCATACACAAAACCGATGGCATCGAGAGCGGGTTGCATTTCGGGGTTGGCCATAAAATTATTCCACAGCAGTTGAGACCGATGATTTTCGATCATAATAATAATAGGCCCCTGGTCGATGGCCAGGTAAGAGGTGGCGTACCAATCGGCTTCGGGGTTGAAGGCGTCGGCAAAGCCCATGTTGCCCCAGATTTTGCCGCCCAGTGTGCGATAAAAATGTTTGAGTGCCGCCATAGATTCGTCGGGCGTGTAGGGCATCGACGACAAAGCTGCGCTAGGGGTAATGGTTCCGTTGTCGCGCGTGCCAACCGGCTCGTGTACCATGTAGCCCCACGGATCGTCGCTGGCGGTAAGTCCCCACGAAACAGCCGAATAGCCTTCAAAGTTTTTTGGGTTGGCAATGCAGTAGGCGCGGTTGATCAGGGTGTGGTTGCGGTTGTTGAGGACATAATTGGCGTAAGCATCTTTTTTGTTGCGCGGATCGAAGCCCAGATAGGAATAGTGAGCAAAAAAAAGCGGACCGCCGTAATCCCATCCCACCCATAATTTATATCCATAAAACGAATCTCCATTAACATAATTTGTCGACGACGCCCAGCCGTCGTGCCACAGCGAGGCCGGTACGCCATGTGTTGGCGAGGCGATGGCCAGCAGATACACGATGGCAGCTTCGTTGGGGCCGCGAACCTGCATGTTGATTGCCCACTGGTGGTTGGGCGACCAGTGCCAGTAAAGGAAATTCCCGTCGTTGCGGCGGTACCAGTCCCATTCTACGGTTTCCCAAAGCTGCGTAATGCGCTCGGCAATGGATTGCTCGTCAGCATTTGTCTGGTTAAAGTACTGCCGTGCTGCCAGCAGTCCCTGCACCAGAAAAGCCGTCTCCACCAGGTCGCCGCCATTATCAAGCTCGCTGAAAGGAATCACCTTGCCCGTGTTGCCATCGAGCCAATGCGGCCATACGCCATGAAAGCGATCGGCGTTTTCGAGGAAGGTGAGTATTTTCTTCATGCGCGCAATGCCCTGATGGCGGGTGATAAACTGGCGTTCTATCCCCACCAGCAGCGCCATGATGCCAAAGCCGCTGCCACCACTGGTCACTATATTACCTGATGTATTGCGTTCACGCGCCATACCTGAGGCCGGGTGGGCAAAATCCCAGAAGTAACGGAACGTTGCCTCCTGCACCATTTCCATAAGTTGCTCATCATCCATATCGTAGGTACCCGTTTGCACCATTTCCGAAAAAGGAGAGGATTCGTTGGCGTCGTTCAATGCGGTAATTTTGTATTGTAGCCCCAGGTTGGTGCCCAAAGCTCTGACGAAATCAGTATAGGATGTGTCGGTTTTCTCAACGTTGGCTCGCTTATCGAAGGTGGTGCCATTGTCGGTGGAAAGATATATTTCGTAGCCGTTCAGGTTGCTTTCGGTGTTGGGTTGCCAGGTAAGATACGCGTGGCTGTCGTAGCCTTTGGCAGCCAGTCCCTGTGGAGCTGCCACAGGTGGCGAAGTTCCGTCGCCTTTGAAGATGCGCATATCATCCACAAACAAAGTGTGGCTTTGGCCGTCGGCGGATAGTTGCGCAAAGCCAATGGTTTTGATCGCTTCGAAATTTACACCCGATGAAGCATGAAACGGCGCCATCGGAATGGTGATCCTTTTCCATTCGTTAGCAGGCATGGCAGCAGCGTATTCGCTGATGGCAATTTTTACTGTTTGTTGATTGTTGGCATCTTCCATAAAAATTGCCGGCAGGTTTTCAATATCGAAAACTACCGGGCTACGCAGAAAGAAGAGCAACGTGTCGGCATCAGCCACATTGTTGGCCGTCCAGTTGAGTCCGGCAGCGATGGCCTGCCAGTTGCCGCCGGCATTGGAACTCCACGTAAGACGCAGCGAATTGACACCCTGCTGCGCCGGCACATCATTTTCCACCGGGAAACGATGCTCGTCGGCACCGGCAACTTCCAACATGCTGGGCGCATTTACCCAAAGCCAGCTAAAGTCATAAAACGCCTCATCAGGGCTGTCCTGAAAATAAAACCAAGTCTGAGCTTCTACTTTGCCCAGACCTGTGGTTATGATCATTATTAAAAGAAATACAATTTTATTTTTTAAAATTAAAATGTTCATGATTAGTGATTTTGGTTTTGATATTATTTATTGAGCGTGGCTCATCTGCAGCACTTCAATAACCCTGCCCTTCAGGGCGGGGTCAGATGGCCATGTAAGGAACCGGCGGGCTTTAGCCCGCATACTAATACATCAGCATCTTTACCTGCACTCAGCCTACATTCTATTTATTTGGGCTAAAGCCCATTGAAATATTTTTGTCTTTTACCCCGGCCTAAAGGCCGGGGATAGTGATCAGCCTGGCTACAATCAGAGCCATGATTTTTAAGATCACGGTGAATAGCTGAAGCGCACAGATTGAGTTGTGCCTGAATCCGTTCCTACAAAAACCTCAAACTCGCCTGGCTCAGCAGCCCATTGCATGTCGCGGGTGAGGAACCTTAGTGTTGCAGGAGTTATCCCGAAAGTAACAACAGATTGCGCGCCGGGTTCAAGATAAATTTTGCGGAAATCTTTCAGCTCTTTTACCGGCCGGGTAACGCTGCCCACCAAATCGCGCACGTAAAGCTGCACCACCTCGTGGCCTGCCATTTTTCCGGTATTTGTCACCTCTACTGATACTTCAATCTTTTGGTTGTTTGTGAGCGTCGGCGATGAAATTTTCAGATTATCGTATTGAAATGTGGTGTAGCTAAGGCCGTAGCCAAAAGGATAGAGCGGTGTATTGGCAACATCGAGATATTTGCTGGTGTATTTATCAGCCGACATGGGACGACCGGTATTTTTATTATTATAAAAAATGGGCACCTGCCCCAGGTTGCGCGGGAAACTCACCGTGAGTTTTCCCGAAGGGTTGTAGTCGCCAAAGAGCACATCGGCCACAGCATGTCCGGCTTGTGTGCCGGGGAACCAGGCTTCGAGAATTGCAGGCGCATGGGCATCGAGCCACGAGAGGTCGAGCGGGCGGCCATTCATCAGCACCACCACCACTGGTTTTCCTGTTGCGATAAGCGCTTCGGCCAACTGCTGCTGCACACCGGGCACAGTGATTTCTGAGCGACTGGCAGCTTCGCCCGACATCTCTTTTGTTTCGCCTATTACCAAAACCACAGCGTCGGAGCGTCTGGCCAATGTAACTGCTTCGTCAAATCCTGAGCGGTCGTCGCCATCAACTTCACAGCCGCGCGCAAAAACCACGCGTTGTGTCGGCAGTTTTGCTTTGATACCTTCCAGCACCGTCACACTCTTGTTAAAATCGCCAGCCGCCGACCAGGCGCCAATCATATCTTTTTTGCTGTCGGCCAATGGCCCGATCACTGCAATGGTGCTTGTTTGTTTGGATAAAGGCAATGTCTGGTTTTGATTTTTGAGCAGTATCATGCTTTCGGCAGCAAACGCACGGGCAAACGCCAGATGCTCAGGATGGTAAATCAGCGTATCCTGTCGTTGCTTGTCGCAATATTTGTAAGGATCGTCAAACAATCCCAGCATCATCTTAATGCGCAAAATGCGCCTGACGGCATCATCGATATCCGAAATTTTTACTTTTCCTTCTTTGACCGATTGTGCCAGGTAGTCGTTGAAAATGCCGCTTTGCATGTCCATATCCACCCCGGCATTTACAGCCAGTTCGCCGGCCTCTTTGTTGTCGGCCACGATTCCGTGGGGAACCATCTCGGCTATAGAAGTGTAATCGGTTACAACGAAGCCATCAAAATCCCACTCCTTTTTCAGGATTTCGCGCAACAGATATTCGTTGCCGGTGGCAGGAATTCCGTCCACTTCGTTGAAGCTGGTCATAAAAGTACCCACGCCTGCATCCACGCACGCCTTGAAGGGCGGCAGGTAGGTTTCGCGCAATACCCTGTCCGACACATCCACCGTGTTGTAGTCGCGGCCGGCGAGGGCAGCTCCATAAGCGGCATAATGTTTTGCGCAAGCTACCATTGTGTTATCAGCGGCGAGGTTATCACCCTGAAAGCCTTTGACCCGAGCCACTGCAATGCGGCTGGTGAGGTAGGTATCTTCGCCGGCACCTTCCATGATGCGTCCCCAGCGTGGGTCGCGCGCAACGTCCACCATTGGCGTGAATGTCCAGTTGAGGCCTTCGGCAGTGGCTTCGGTGGCCGCGATGCGCTCGGAATGTTCGATGGCTTCCATATTCCAGGTGGCGGCTTGCGCCAATGGCATGGGAAAAATGGTGCGGTGGCCATGGATCACGTCGTAGCCAAACATCAGCGGTATTTTCAACCGCGTATTCTCTACAGCAATGCTCTGTAGTTCTCTGACGTAGTCCACGCTGTATGCATTAAAGATAGCGCCTACCTTTCCGGCTTCGATATCTTTGCGATAGCCGCTGCGCATGGTGGGGCCGGTTACGTCCCAATCGCTGGTGTAGAGCGTCATTTGCCCAATTTTTTCTTCCAGCGTCATTTGCTGCAACAGTGCGTCTATCTTGCTTTCGATTGCCGTATTGTCATCATTGATCTTTTGCGCAGCCACCTGATGAAAAGAACTCATGGATAAGGCCAGGAGAATTAATAAAATCTTCTTATTCATGGTTAAAATATTTTTAGTGAAGCTGGCGTCCATTTTGGGCGCCAGCAGTTATTTATTTTCAGAATGAAAGCCCGGAATTTTGATTTTCAACAATCTAATATCTCCTAAATGGAAAAAGCTGATGAAAATCCGAACTCCGGACGTTGTTCATTACAATTTTCAAAATTGTTTATTTCCTTTAGGTACTTATCAATATCCTGGATTCTGGGTAAGTTTACCGCCGCTGGCGTAAATTTCGCTTTGCGGGATTGGGAAGAGTTCATTTTTACCATCCACGAAATTTTTACCATGCGCACGGAGCACCTGGCCGGCTCTGCCCTGCCGCACCAAATCGTAGAAACGGTCGTATTCCATGGCCAGTTCAAAGCGGCGTTCGCGCCAGATAGCCTGCCGCAGTTCTTCGTGTCCGGCGGCTTGTGTATCGCCCAGTCCGGCACGATTGCGCACTGCGTTGAGCGAGGCAAGGGCTTTGGCTGTGTTGCCAAGTGCATTGGCGGCTTCGGCATTGATGAGATAAATCTCACCCATACGAAGAAGGCGTACATTCTTATTGGTGCGGTCGTCGTTGCCGGTCCAGCTTTCTTCATATTTGCTTACGTAGGCTTTGTAATTATAGCGGGGGTTGGCAGCGGTATCGATGATGACGTTGTCGAATAGTGTATCGCCAATCGACATGATGGTAGCTTTGCGGCGCAGGTCGCCGGGCTCGTAGCTGTTGAAAAGGTCGAGTGATGGCGTATTAAAACCCCATCCCGTAAAGGCGGAGGTGTCGCGGCCATTATTACCGACAAATGAAAATTTTCCGCCACGGATGCCTTGCGGTGAACAATATTGCTGCACGGCAGCTATGGGAATTCCGGCGCGCGCCTGAATTTCGAAAAGCGACTCTATGCTGTTTTCGCCCACTTCGCGCCAGATGGTGGCATAGTCGGGCACCAGGCCATAGTTGCCCACTTCGCCATTGATGATTTGGTTGGTGAGATCGAAAGCCTGCTGCCATTTCTTTTGGTACATGCTCACTTTTGCCAGCAGTGCGATAGCAGCTCCTTTGGTGGCACGTCCCAGCTCCGGTGCCGGGTAACTCACCGGAAGCACGGCAATGGCCTCGTTGAGGTTTTGTTCGATAAAGGCATATACCTCTTCTACAGGTACGCGTGTGTTGGCTTTATTGATGTCGGCAGGATTGTCAGCGTCGATTACCTGATCCAGCACAGGCACTGCGCCATAGGTGCGCACCAGGTTGAAATAATAATAAGCGCGCAGAAATTTGGCTTCAGCCATCAGGCGGTTTTTCAAATCTTGCGGGATATCGAATTTGGGAACATTGGCCAGCGCCTGGTTGCAATTGCTGACGCCCTGGAAATTGCCTTTCCACACTTCCGTTACCGAGATGGTGGTAGGTGTGTAGGTGATGGCGTCCATTTGGTCTTTGTCGGCGCCCAGGTCGCCGGGATCGCTGCCTTTGTCGGCGTCGTCGGAGGTGATGCTGGCCACGCCCATCCACGAAAAAGCGCTTTGCTCCCAGGTGAGGAGGTTGGCGTAGCAGGCATTAACAAAACGTGTGGCATTGGCCGGATCGGCAAAAGTAGAATCGGAAGTCACAAGCTGATTTTCCGGTGCGGGGTCGAGCCAATCTTTGTCGCAGGCACCCATCACTAAAGCGGTTGCCACAAGGACGATGATGAAACGAATATATTTTTTCATGATTTTTACAATTTAAAATTGAACGTTGATACCAAATAAATATGCAGAAGTGACGGGATAGATGTTCAGCTCGATACCACTGCTGGTGTTGGAGCCGGGCAGTTCGGGCGTAAAGCCTGAATAATTGGTGAAGATGACAGGATTTTGGGCCGTGACATAAAACCGCAAACTGTTCATTTTCCATTTGGTGAGCGGCAGGGTGTAGCCCAGCGTTACGTTGTTGATGCGGAAAAACGATCCCGACTCAACAAAATAGGTCGATGGCTTGGGAATACTGTTGGAGGCGCGGGGTTCGGTTCCGTTGGGATTGTCGGGGCTCCAGCGGTTGGCAGCGCGCTCTTCTTCGATATTGTCGTTGCCAAAACGCAATCCTTTTTTACCATTATAAACCTTGTTGCCGCCGTTGCCATAGCAATCCACCGAAAAGTCGAGCTGCTTCCAGTTGATACCCGCACTGATGCCGTAATAAAATTTAGGCTGATAACTTCCGGCAAACACGCGGTCGAGCTCGCTCAGGGTTCCGTCGCCGTTTACGTCGGCGTAGATAAGGTCGCCGGGCTTGGTGCCTGTAAAGTGTGGTGTAGCGTCTATCTCTTCCTGCGTGCGGTAGATACCTTCTGTTTGATATACCCAAAAGCTGCCGATAGGCTCGCCTTCTACGGTGTAGGTTACTATCTCGCCATTGCCCAGGCTTCCGCCACGGAGCTGCAGGTTTCCGTCAACCGATTCTACATTATTGTTATTAAAGGTGATGTTGCCACCAACGAAATAGGTGAAGTCATCGGCGATTTTGTCGTTCCAGTTTAGGGCAATTTCTACACCTTTGTTGCGCACGTCGGCAGCCTGCGAAAACACAGTACGATCGGCGTCGCCAACGGCTGAAGGCAGGGTAATACTCACGTAATTGTTGGAGAGTTTGTTGTAATAGCCTATGTCTCCACGCAAACGACGATTGAGGATGAGAAACTCCAATCCTATATCATATCCGGTGGTGGGCTCCCAGGTAGCCTGTGCATCTTTTATCTGATCGAAAGTGATGGCTTGTTGTGGCGTGCCGCTTTGTCCGCCAAAGGCGTAGTAGTTACTAAGGATGGTAACACCGGTGAGCACGCCCAGGTTGCGGATGTTGTCCTGCCCGATTTTGCCATAGCTTCCGCGCAGTTTTATTTCATCAAAAAAAGTTTGGTTTTCCATAAACGATTCCTGTGTAACAATCCAGGTAGCTCCTGCCGACCAGAAAGTTCCCCACTTTTCGTTGACAGGGAAGTTGCTGGAGCCATCGCGGCGCAGCGACCCGCTCAAAGTATAGCGGCTGCTGAAAGTGTAAGTAGCGCGGCCATACACAGCGGCGCGGGTATATAGATTTCCGGAACTGCCGCTGGTGGCGGTGGTCAGGTCGCCCTGCCCGATGTACCAGAGGTTGCTTTGGTCGGGCACATCTTTTACGTTGCCATACAACGAGCTGTACTTGTCCTGCTCAGCAGAATAACCAGCGGTTACATTTATTTGATGCCGGAGTGCAAAAGTTTTGGTGTAATTGACATTGTTGTCGAAAATCCAATAAAACCCTTTGCCCGTAGAGATGGTAAGATCGGAGATATCGTTTTTTTGTCCGCTCCAGATAAAATATTCGGGTAGGTAGTTGGTGCCGTCGTTGTTATAACGATCGAAGTTGAAGCTGCTGCGAAGGGTGAGGCCATCCACAGGTTTCAATTCGGCGTAAACATTCCCGAGCAAACGTTGCTGTTTAAAAATGTCGTTGGTATAATGCAGCTGTGCCACTGGGTTGGCTACGCTCAGCGCCTGCAGATAGCCCCAGTCGCCGTTGGGGTATTGCACCGGAGCCGTTGGCGCCATGCGGTAGGCATCGTCGAAAACGTTGGGTTTGTTGTCGTTTTTCGATACGTTGATGTTCAGGTTGTAGCCCAACTTGATAAAGTCGGCAGGTTTAAAATCGTTGGCCAGCCTAAAAACATACCGCGAATAGTCGTTACCTTCGATGATGCCGTTATCCACAAAATATCCGGCGCTGAAGTAATAGGTTATTTTGTCGGAGCCGCCGCTGATGCTCAGGTTGTAGTTGTTCATCAGCCCGGAGCGGCTCACCTCATCAAACCAGTCGGTATTGTATTTTAAGGTGTCGGGGTCAAACAGCGGATTCTGTCCGTCGTAGGCGCGGGCTTCGTTGGTGTAGTTGGCATAAAGATTTGCGTCAGCCATTTTCACTTTGTTGGTCATTTGGCGAAAGCCAACGTAGCTGTCGAAATTCACTTTCATTTTGCCGGCTTTGCCTGACTTGGTGGTAATTAATATTACACCGTTGCCAGCGCGGCTTCCGTAGATGGCTTGAGAGGCGGCATCTTTAAGCACCTCCATCGATTGGATGTCGGAGTTGTTGATGTTTGTAATGTCGGTAGTAATCATGCCGTCCACCACATAAATGGGGTTGCCGTCGGCAGTTACCGAGGTGATGCCGCGCACGCGTACCTGGGGCTGGTCGCCAGGCTTACCGGTGGAGATTACCTGTACACCTGCACTTTTTCCCTGCAACGCCTGTGCAGCCGTCAGCACCGGCTCGCGCGCTATTTTCCCGCCATCCACTTTGGTGATGGCACCCACCACCTGGCTCTTGAGCAACTGGCCGTAGCCTACCACAATCACCTCGTCGAGAAAGGTGGTGACCGGAGATAAGGCAACATTAATTACTGACTGGCTGCCGACAAGCTGCTCTTGCTTTTCGTAGCCGATAAACGAAAATTCCAACACATCGTCGGGGGCAGCCTGAATAGTGTAGAAGCCGTTCACGTCGGTGACCGTTCCGGTAAAGGTGCCTTGTATCAGCACATTTACTCCCGGCAGGGTAGTGCCGTCGGCGTTGTCGGTCACCGTTCCGGTCACAGTTTTTTGCTGTGCCCAGGCACTGGTGAAGCCGGCAATGAGCATCAATAACAGTAGAAGTTTTGATTTCATATTTCTAATTTTTAAGTGATTATGTTGAACCTGTTAAAATTAATGGCTATGATATTATTTATTAATTGGGCTAAAGCCCACTGAAATATTTTTGCCCAACCCCCGGCCTGAAGGCCGGGGTTAGTGAAATTATGGCCACACGATTTTTGTGTCATATCCAGAATTTGAATCATTTTTCCATTTAATAAAAAACATTTTATTATTCCTCCTTCTCCAGCCAGCCTCCGCTGAAGCCGGCTTTTTGCAAACCTTCCCGGATATATTTGTTTCGTTTCATCAATTCCCAGATCAGCTCAGTGCGATGATTTTCGAGCATGATGAGGATGGCTCCCTGGTCGATGCCGATGTAATCCTCATCAAACCAGCCATCGGGATTTTTATCATCAACAAAAGTAAGATTAAAAGCATCTTTAAAACCATAGCGATCATAAAGCCGTTTGCCATAGCGCTGGTACATTTCGCTTAAAGCGGACAGGCAGACAGCGGGAGCAAACGGGATGCTGCCGCCGGCAGCGGTAGGGGTTATGGTGCCATCATCCACCAGATAATCGGCGGCAGCGCCACGCGCCCGGTAGCCCATAAACTCGATGGTGTTGCCACCTATCCGCTGTCGTTTATGGCCAGGGCCGTCGCAGGCGGTAAGCCCCCAGATGTCTTTGCCGTAACCGGCAAATCCTGTGGGGTTTTGGATGCAATAAGCACGGTTGGCCAGGGTGGCGCGGCGCGAGTTTTCGAAATAGTCGATGCCGCGCGCCTGCATGTAGGCATCGTGTATGCCGCGGAAGTCGATGTACATATGCGAATACTGATGTCCGAAAAGGGGACCGAAGTTTACATGCGCAAAACCCTGGTAATCGGCCCACAGATAGGTTGCTGTCCAATTTTCCCACACCACAGCAGGGATGGAATGGGTAGGTGAACCCAGCGCCAGAATGTTCAGGATCATGGCCTCGTTGTAACCGTTCCATTGGGCATCCAGAAATTTTTTGGTTTCGGGATGCCAGCCCATCGACAACAACTGGTTGTCGTTGAGAAACCAATCCCACTCCACGCGGCGGTAGAGGCTGTCGGCGAGCTGGCGTATTTCCGCTTCGGTGCTGTCGGCGCCATCAAAATATTCGTAGCACGAAAGTATGCCGGCCATGAGCAACCCGGTATCGATGGTTGACAGTTCCACCTGCTTATAACGCAGGCCGGTGCGCATATCCAGGAAATGGTAAAAAAAGCCTTTGTAGCCGGCCACGCCTGTGGTGGCATCGCCCATAGGCAGATTCATGATAAAGCGGAGGGTTTTAAGTACGCGTTCGGCGGCTTGCTGTCGGGTTATGTAGTTGTTTTCGACGCCGGTGATGTAAGCCGTGAATCCAAAACCCATGGCAGCAATGCTCGAAAACGATTCGGTGGGCCAGCGATCGGGAGTGAGGCCGCTCACGCTGTCGACGGTTTCCCAAAAATAATCGAAAGTGCGGCGGTGCAGATCATCCGGATTCAGGCTGTCGTCCATCGCCAGACTATTGGCACCAGCCTCCTTTTGGCTTTGCTGATTGCACGCCAAAAAAACCATGGTGAGCAGCAGCGTTGACAGAATCAGTAGTAGCAGGTGTTTCATTGTTCAGGTTTTAATGATTGTTGACTGAAACAGAAGATCAAAAGTATAAAAATCAGAACATCTGCTGACTTTAAAAATTTGTAAAAGAGACGGCGGGGGAAATTCCAGATTCCAGATTTATCAGCCACACTTTTTGCTCTGTTTAAAGACTTCGATAAATTTTAATCGAATTTTAATCTCATTTTAATGCCGTTTTAATGTGGCTGCTCCACCTTTGCAGCAATTATTCACAACAATTAAATTTTAACGAAGATGAAAACAAAATTCAAAAAAGAACAAATTATAGCCGCCACAGCGACTATTTTTCTGATTGCTGCGCTGATAGGTATTGGCGTGATGCAAAGGTCGAACAAATCATTGCAGGACTATCTGAGTGACGCCAAACTCAAAACCGAGAAACTTCTTTCGGAAAAACTCTCGCTCGACAAGCAAATCGATAAAAACAACAAAGAGCTTACCTTGCTGAACGAGAAAAACAAAAGCCTCGATAAGATGTTGGATGATCTCAAACAAAAACTGGTTCAAAAAGAGGCTGCCCTAAAGGCGCATAATAATGATGGAGCAAAGATAAAAAGCCTCGAAAAACAAATTGCTGACATCCAAAAACAAAAAAGCGAGCTCAAAAAACAAATCGCTTCCGCTAATGCAGTGGCTGATCAGCTCAGGGGAGAAATAGATGCCTTAACCAAAACCAACGCCGGCTTGCTGGCTGAAAATAAAACGCTGACCGAAAATGCAAAAATACTTACCCGGCTTGCTGCCGACAATTTCATCGTTCAGAGCACGAAGGGTAAGAAAGACCGCCTTACTGTAAATGCACGAAAAACTAAAAAGTTGTCGGTTGGTTTCGATGTGCCGCAAAATATTGTTACGGCGGTTTCTTTTAAGGTAACAACACCACAGGGTAAAACATACACCAGCAAGGATAAATCCGGTACAATTACTTCCGCGGTTGTTGATCAGGGCGATAATTTATACGCAAGCCTCTCGCCGCTCACCGGCGAATTTGAGGTGACCCGGCGAATAGAGATGGTGTATAAACCCACCGAAAAGCTCATGGCCGGGATTTACAAAATTGAAATCTACAACAAAGATGCAAAGTTGGGCAGTTGCCAGGTGAAACTCAGGTAGCCATCCCAAATATCCTAAAGAAAACACACATCCGTCAGCTAAAGCGGGTGTGTGTTTTTTTATGGGCATACCGCTTGGTTCTGATATAAAATTTTGTTGCCGGTTGGCACTACCGCCGGCCTTTAGGCTCTACAGCGTGCAAACAAATAAAATGGTACAAGGATTACTAACCCCGGCCTTTAGGCCGGGGATAAAAATGTAAAAAAGTTTCAGTGGGCTTTAGCCCAAACATTTTTTTTTGAAAGGTGACGAGGTGGTTATTAAGGATTGAAAAACAATACAACCATCTTAATAATTATAAAAAAAACGCAGTTTATCCATCAACAAAAAGAGACTATTTTTGAAAGCTATTAAAGTATTCATACCATGATAAAAATTCTTATTGTTGAAGACGAACCCAAAGTAGCAGCCTTCCTTAAGCAAGGCCTCGAAGAGAGTGGTTACCTGCCCCAGGTAGTTGTAGATGGCATCGCGGGTAAAAAGCTGGCGCTTTCCAATCATTACGACCTGATCCTGCTCGATGTCATCATCCCGCACATCGGTGGTATCTAATTATGCAAAATCATAAAGCAAGAAAAACCGGACCAACCCATCCTGTTGCTCACAGCGCTCGGCACTACCGATGATAAGGTAAGCGGCTTTGATGCCGGAGCCGACGACTACCTGGTAAAACCATTCGATTTTAAAGAACTCCTGGCCCGCATAAAAGTGCTTACCAAATGAGGCGCCGGCTTACCAGCGCAAAGCAAACAACTAAAGTTTGCCGATTTGATGTTGGATATTGATAAAAAAATTGCAATTCGCGGCGACAGAAATATTGAACTGACGGCAAAGGAATTTAGCCTTTTGGAATTTTTGATGCTAAACAAAGGAAGGGTTGTGTCGCGCGTGGACATCGCCGAAAAGGTATGGGAAATAACCTTCGACACCGGCACCAATGTGGTAGATGTGTATGTAAACCTGCTGCGCAAAAAAATCGACAAAGACTTCCCGGTAAAGCTCATCCACACACGCATTGGCCTGGGATATATCTTTAAGGAAGGCTGACCATGCAAATCCGCAAAAAACTCACCCTTCAGTTTATTATTATTGTAGCGCTTATTTTGGCATTATCGTTATTGGCTATCTACTTTTTCTCGGCCGATTATCGCCGCGACGATTTTTATAATCGTTTGCTCAACAAAGGCACCAATAGCGCAAAACTGCTTATTGAGGTAGAGGAGATTGATGCCGGTTTGCTAAGGCGCATCGACCAGGACAATCCGATGAGCCTGCCCAAAGAAATTATTGCTATTTACAACTACAAAAACGAACTTCTGTATGGTTCGGATAATGACGAATTGCTGCATATCCACCAGGAATTACTCGACCGCATCCGCCTGGAACAGGAGATAAGATACCGGCAGGGCAATCACGAAATACTGGGATTTTTGTACGCCGACAAGTTCGACAGATTTGTGGTAATAATAGGAGCTGTGGATATTTATGGCCTGAAAAAGCTGCACAACCTGCAAACCGTAATCTTCCTGGTTTTCGCCATCAGCATTTTGGTGGTTTTTGTTTCGGGCAGTATTTATGCCGCAAAAGCGCTGAAGCCCATTTCACGCGTAGTAGAACAGGTAAACAACATCACCATCACCAGCCTCAACCTAAAAGTGGACGAAGGCAATGGTAAGGATGAAATAGCACTACTGGCCGCTACTTTCAACAAAATGCTCAGTCGGCTTGAAGCTGCTTTTAAAATACAGAAAAACTTTATTGCCAATGCCTCTCACGAGCTCAGGACTCCCCTCACGGCCATCACCGGACAACTGGAGGTAGCTTTGATAAAACAGAGAACCCCGGCAGCATACCAGGAGATACTCCTTTCGGTGCTTGATGATATTAAACGCTTGAATCATTTAGCCAACCGATTGCTGTTGCTGGCTCAGACGGGAGCCGAAAATCCGGAGGCTAATTTTAACCCCCTGCATGTAGATGATGTTGTGTGGCAGGCACGTGCCGACATCATTAAAACGAACCCAAACTACAAAATCAACGTTACGCTGCACGAAACCTTCGAAGATAACCGCCAGCTCACCATCGCCGGCAACGCACATCTTATAAAAACCGCTGTGAGCAACCTGATGGACAACGCCTGCAAATACTCCGCCGATCATCAATGCTTGGTAAACATCAGCCCTGCCCAAAATCATATTACACTCGAATTTTCTGATAACGGGATCGGCATAGCACCGCAGGATATTCCCACCATCTTCGAGCCTTTCCGCCGGGGCCGAAATGCAGCACATATTCATGGCCATGGCATTGGCCTTTCACTGGTGGAGCGCGTCGTAAAGTTGCACGGCGGAACCATTACGCTGTATTCTGCAATTAACCAGGGTTCTACTTTTACCATCACGCTGCCCGTCGCTCAATTTTAATCGAAATTTAATCGAAATTTAATCCCGTTTTAATGTGGCGTGTTTGTGGCCGCTCTACGTTTGTTGCAGTTATTTTAACCTAAAAAATATTAACAACATGAAATCGAAATCCAAAGCAAAGGAACTTTTAATATCAGCCATGATGAGCGTCGTGCTCATCATGGCTTCATTGCATCCGGCGTGCGCGCAGGAGCCGAAAGTTTATGCCGGTTTGGCGGAATATTCCAAATGGAGCTTTGTTGCCGGGCCGGTACTTTACAACAAGGCCGAAGTCACACCCCAATACGGAAACCACATTTTGGAGAACAGAAACATGCCCGGCCTTAATGCAGGTGTGATGTACGATTTTAATCCCGATCGTAAGTGGTCGTTTCAAACCGGATTGCTTGTAGCAAAAGAACCAATTTATTCTGTGCGAGTGAGAATAGATCATAATGATATTTATCCTGAATGGCCAGGTAATTTAAATGATAAATTTAAGGCTTATGCCATATACACTTTTTCATTTCCGCTGCTTTTACGTTTGAATGTGCAAACGGGCGATCATTCGTATGCATCGTTTCTTACCGGCCTTAAAGCAATGTATTTCCCAAATGGACAACAAGAACTACCCTGGGCCATATCCAGCGATGAATTGGCGGATTATCGCGAAATTTACGGATTAAAGCTCGAAAGCCCCGAAAACACCATGCAGGGTAGCTTTTTAATCGGCACAGGATATTCGCTGGCGCGAAAGAAGGTGCTACTCAAAGCAAGCTTGATTTACGTCATGAATTTCCAAAATACCATCACAGGCGAATACCAGTTTGCAAATTTATTTACCTCGCCTGATACCAGGGGCTACTATAACCTTTCGGGCAACTATCTCGGTTTGCTGTTTGCCGTTAGTTTTAAAAAGAAAAGTGATGAGAGATAAGTTTTTTGTTTCTCCGCCCCACACACCCGCTGCAGCGGCCTGTGTATCGGCGCTCCCCTTCTCCGCCAGCCGACGGAGAAGGCCTGTTCCAATTATCGGCAAAGCAGGGGATGAGGTCTTACAGAAAGAATTATTGGTGTACACACGAATCTGCTGATTCCACAATCATTTAAATAGTGCCTGCAAGAAAACCCAGGATTTCGATTTTCAATATAGGTCGTTTTCTTTCTGACACTAAATTTTTAAAAAGCGTCAAAGAATCACCTTTTTTCTATCTACTACCAACCTTTTTCTAACCTCTAACTTCTCTCGGCCCAAAAGGCGTCAGCGGCTGCTGCATAAGGATGCGTCCTGCTTCAGCATCGAAAGCGTGCGGATCGTTGAGGTGTGAGAGCCGGTGGAAAATCTGATCAGCTTCCGTAAACCAACGCGCAAAATACCACCAGTAGTCTTTTTTCTTGCCAAGTTGCGAAAGTGGTGAGCGCCCTTTGTCGGCCAATTCCAGCATCAGATCGCTATAAAAGCTCACCAGCCTGTGGCGGTGGGCTTGGCTGGGCATGGGTGTGGCCGTCAGCTTTATCTGTTCGGCCAGAAACGGGTTGGCCAGCACTCCGCGACCCAGCATCCAGCCGCTGGCAGTCGGGTACCTTTTGCGCAAAGCAAGAAAACTTTCCCTGTCGGTAATGTCGCCGCTGAAAATCCAGTCGTGCTTGAGTTTACCGATGGCAGCATCGAGAGTTTCGAGATGCATCTCACCGTCGTACATCTGCACGCCGATGCGCGGATGGATGACGAGGTTTTGCAGCGGATAGTCGTTAAAAACCTCTGTAAGTTTTTCAAATTCTTCTGGGCGCTGGTAGCCCAGCCGCGTTTTGATGGAGAGTGCGATGGGCAGCGCCGGAATAATCTCGTCGAGCAGTTGGCGCAGCAGGTCGGGGAAAGGCAGCAGACCTGAGCCACGTTTTTTGCGCGCCACCGCGGGTTTAGGGCAGCCCAGGTTCCAGTTGACGGTAGCATATCCAAGCTCCTGCAGCCGACGGGCCAACAGCAGAAATTTCGGTGCGTCGTTGCCCAGCACCTGCGGAATGATGGTCAAACCCGGGTTGGCTTCGGGCAGCACGTCGCGCAAGTGCTGCTGCCTAAAACGCGTCCCTTCGGCCAACGGAATAAACGGACTCACCATCTGGTGGATACCAGTAAAATGCCGCGACCAGGCACGCCGAAATTCCGCCTCTGTAAAGCCTTGCAGCGGAGCCATGAGCATCATATCTTTTCGGCTTTTATAGTTATTCATTAAGTATTAGATGATAAATAGCACAACATCGTTGACACTTTTAATCGTAGCATAACATTGTTGACACCTTTTACTAAAAAGCGTTCTTTGACATAATTATTTCGTAACGTTCATTAAAAAAATGGACGCACACGAAAA
>JAAYIU010000239.1 GCA_012523265.1 Bacteroidales bacterium
GAATGAAGCATCAACCACAAACAAAAGCACCGTAGGCGCGACACCTCTACCGATTTCGGATTTGGGATTTCTTAGCACAAAAAATGCATTATGTTCAGGCATTGCATTAGCGCCATAGGCGCGACACTATGGTAGAATGAAGCATCAACCACAAACAAAAGCGCCATAGGCGCGACATTATGGTAGAATGAAGCATCAACCACAAACAAAAGCGCCATAGGCGCGACACTCTTTCCGCACCTCCTGACTTTCGAGCGTCCGCAGAACCTCGAAACGTCAGAGCGGGCGCAGGGCGCAAGGCGAGCGGCGAAGCATTAGCGCCATAGGCGCGACACTATGGTAGAATGAAGCATCATCGGCACAGTCCAAAAGATTATTTTTACCTATTTTTGAGCCTTCGAATTTATAGAAGCAATGAAGCATTCCTACCTATATTTAATAATGGCGCTTGCCGCAATAACGATCACGATGTCGTCGTGCAAAGTGAAAAAACTCTCCAAACAGGCACAACAATACGAATCGGCGGGTATGTACCAACAAGCCGCCGACTGCTATTTGTTGGCAATGAAGCGAAAACCCGACAAAACCGAACTCAACATTGGGCTGCGACGTACCGGCCAGCTCTACCTCGACGAGCTTTCGGCGCAGGGACGTGCCGCTTTTCAGCGCAACGATTTCCGCGAAACCGTTTACAATTACCTCTCGACCGTCGATATGATCCACCGGCTCGAAAGCGCCGGCATCAAACTGCGTGTGGATCCGGCGCTGGAGCGTTGCTATCAGGATGCCAAAGACAATTATCTCGATGAGCGATACAATGCGGGTTTGCGCCTGATTACCGATCAGAATTTTGCGGAAGCTAAAGATGTGTTTGAAGAAATTGCGAAAATAGATGCCGACTACCGCGACACACGTTCGTACCTCAACACAGCTACTTTAGAGCCGCTTTACCGGAAAGGCACAGAGCTTTACAGCGAAGGGTTTTACATGGATGCTTACCGCAAATGGGATTTGGTTTGTAAAAAGGATGCCAATTACAAAGACACCAAAGTACGTATGGAACAGGCACTGAACGACCGATACAACGAAGGTTCGCTGCTGTTGATGCAGGAAAATTTTGATCAGGCAGCACTTGCCCTTGGCGACGTACACAGCGTTAACCCCAACTACCGTGAAGTACATCAGCAATACATCGAAGCCCGCAACGAACCCATTTACCGGCGCGCCAATCAGCAGATGCAGTCGGGAAAATGCCGCTCGGCGTATTATGATTTCGATCAGATTATCAAGGATGCCGCAACTTACAAAGATGCCGGCACGCTACGCGATGATGCCTTGCAATGCGCCACTTACCCTGTTGCCATCTATGCGCCCGATATCCGGTATCATTCCGGCGAGTCGTCGCGCATAAAGAATGTCTTGTTGGAAAACCTGCTGGCGCGCAAAAACATCTTCCTGAAAGTGTACGACCTTTCTGCCCTCGACGCACAAGCCAACAGTCGTATCATCAACCGCTCCGGACAAATCGACAACCAGGCGATGAAAAATTTGTCTAAAGCCAAAAACATCAAAGCAGTTTTGTTTTTGGATTTTGAAAATTACCGCAGTGAAAAAGGCGATTTGATAAGCAACAAAATGACCGGTTTTGAGCGGCAGGTGATTAAGAAAGAGGATGGCACCACACAGATTTACGACAAAAAAGTGACCTACACTTCCTTTTCGCAAACCAACACCGCAGCGGTCAAAATTAATTATCGGCTGGTATCCACATCCACAGGCGAAATATTACTGTCGGATAATTCCTACGACACACGCACCGACCAGACAAACTATGCCGCCTACGATGGCGACAAAAGCAACCTCTATCCGGCAAAATTGGTTGGCGGCGACTGGATTATAGATGATAACGGGCGCAACAACCTCCAGAAATTATTGCGCAGCGATACCCGCATCAAATCGTTGGAAACGTTGCAAACCGAGCTTTATAACGAGCTTACCACCGATATCGCCAAAAAGATTAATAATTTCGATCCTGAAAAATGAAGCAATCCGGCTCCGATATAAAATTTTGTAACCATCTAATCACTAACCCCGGCCTTCAGGCCGGGGGGTAAAGACAAAAAAGTTCCAGTGGGCTTTAGTGGTCACTAACCCCGGCCTTCAGGCCGGGGGGTAAAGACAAAAAAGTTTCATTGGGCTTTAGCCCAAATAAATAACTTTGTCCGGGATTTCAACTGTACGATCAATAACTTTATGAACAGAAACTATTTATACCTGCTCCTCATTCTGCTGAGCGCCTGCGCCGGAAGCAAAACCCAGCAATACGAAAAGATGATGACCGGAGCACCGGCGTGGGTTACGCGCAGTCCCGATACGCCCGGCTATTACCACGGCGTGGGCACAGCTACAAAATCTTCAGCCACCACCGACTACCGCGAGATAGCCCGCCAGAATGCGTTGGCCGATCTGGCCGCCGGGATTTCAGTAAATATCTCCGCCACTTCTGTGCTCAACCAATACGAGTTCGACAACAACTACAGCGAATATTACCGCGCCAACATACTGATGTCGTCGGCGGAACAGCTCGAAGGTTATGAGCGTGTCGATAACTGGGAAAACGCACAGCAATACTGGGTTTACTATCGCTTATCAAAAGAAAAATACAATGAGATAAAAAAAGGACGCATCAGCAAAGCCCTCGACGAAGCAACCGCCAACTTTGCGCGTGCGCGCCTGATGAATGATCAGAATAAAAGCCCCGATGCGTTACGGTTTTATATCAAATCGCTCGAAAACATCAAGGACTTTCTTGGCGAAACACTCACCACAGAAATTGATGGCCGGCAGCAAGAGTTCTCGGGATTGCTCATAAGCGAGATGCTCGACAAAATACGTAGCATCCGTGTGGCTTATCCTTTAGGCAAACTCACCGTCACACGCGGAAACACAGCAGCCATGGATCAGTTGCAGATGATGGTAATAAATGCCCAAAACCAACCTTTGCAGGGCATCCCCATCCTGATAAAATATTCGTATGCCCCCGGCCGCACCACCGAAAAAACCAGCGACGCCGAAGGTTCTGTCCGATTCAAATTAGATGCTTTCGATTCAAAAAAGAAAAGCGAGACGATCAGCAGCACGCTCGACATCACAAAAATCCTGAAAGACAACACACAGGAGGTTTTGATCAGGCGGCTGCTGCAAAGCACCACACTGCCGGAGTATATTTTGCCTGTTGAAATACTTTCGCCTGTTTTTTTTGTAAGCACCACCGAAAAGAATCTCGGAAATCTGCTTACGCAAAATATAATAAAACAGGAGCTGGAGACGCTGCTTCGCGCCGATGGTTTTGTTGTGGCTACCGATGCTTCCGCCGCCAACATGCTTCTCACGATAACCGCCGACACACGCGAAGGCCCAAGCGTAAATGGAAAATACAACTGTCTGCTTTCGGCCACTTACACGCTCACCGACAAACGCGGTACGGTGCTTTATACTGCCACGGCAGATGATGTTACCGGCCTGGGCAGCAGCTATGCGCTGGCCGGAGAGGATGCATATTGCTCGCTGATTGGCAAAATGCGCATCAATATTTATCCGGCTATGTTCCGGGAAGTCTTTTCGCCCCGCTAATGAACGACCTCCACACCATCATCCTCGACCAGGCAACCGTTTACCGGAATACTTTATTGGTGCTTTCGCACATAACCATGCATCTGCAGGAGGGCGAATTTGCCTATCTGATTGGTAAAACCGGCAGCGGCAAAACCAGTCTGCTCAAAGCATTGTATGCCGAGCTGCCCACCGAAGAGGGAACCGCACTCATTTTGGGTTATGATCTGCGTACCATCAAAGATCGCGACATCCCTTTCCTGCGCCGGAAGCTGGGCATCGTTTTTCAGGATTTCCAACTGCTCACCGACCGCAGCCTGAAGGCCAATCTTGAGTTTGTGCTAAATGCTACCGGCTGGCGCGATAAAAAGAAAATACAGAAGCGTATTGATGAAGCTTTGGAAATGGTGGATATGCCCAGCAAAGGATTCCGGATGCCGCACGAACTCTCAGGCGGCGAACAACAACGGGCTTGCATTGCGCGCGCATTGCTCAACAAACCACAGGTAATCCTGGCCGACGAACCCACCGGTAACCTCGATCCCGAAACATCCGCCGGCATCGTGCATCTGCTGCACGAAATCAGCCGCGCCGGAACCACCGTGCTCATGGCCACACACAATCACTTTCTTATCCAAAAATTCCCCGCCCGCCAAATCACCCTCGACAAGGGAAGAATTATCAATGATAGTTTGTAAGGTTATTAAAAAAGCACTACTGACCGACTAAAAATTATAGATTCTTCCCCGAAAAGTCGGGGCAGGCTGCTATGCTCAGAATGACAAAGGTTTTCATGGGTTTGTGAAGGTGATGGGGTGGGTGGCGGCTTCGCCGCCACCCACCCCATCA
>JAAYIU010000241.1 GCA_012523265.1 Bacteroidales bacterium
AAATCTGGCCGGTTTGTTTTCATCAACTCGAAATTTGGCATTTAAACGGGCCAGCCTAAAAATATTTTTAAATACACGACTCTCAACAAGATTGAATTTTGGGAGTTATTAGACCGGACTCATGAATAAAATTATCACATTTTTATTTGCGCTGATCACGATCACCGCATCTGCCCAGGACACCTTCTCCATCATTGCTGTGGATACAATAACGGGCGAAATTGGCGGAGCCGGTGCATCCTGCATCGACGAGAACGCAATCCCTACCGGCGTTCTCATCATCAACGATATCATCGCGGGTCGTGGCGGCATCCACACACAGGCGCTGTGGCGCCCGGCCAACCAGCAAAATGCCCACAACCGGATGATGGATGGCATGGCGCCACAGGAGATCATCGACTGGCTGGTGGCCAACGACGAACAAAACAACCCGCAGGTGCGGCAATATGGGATTGTTGACACAGATGAAGATGGGCATCCACGTAGTGCCGCTTTTACGGGTACCAACTGCTCTAATTACAAAAGCCACATCACCGGCTCCAATTATGCCATACAGGGCAACATCCTGCTGGGGCAGCAAATCCTCGACTCGATGGAAGCGCGTTTTCTCCGCACCGACGGCACTTTGGCCGAAAAGCTGATGGCTGCACTTCAGGGCGCCAACGTGCCGGGTGCCGACACACGCTGCCTCAGCCAGGGCACTTCGTCGCTCTCGGCATTTGTGCGCGTAGCCAAAGTGGATGCACTGCCCGGCCAGTGGTGGTGCGATCTGCTGGTGCCTTCCACACCTTACGGCGTCGAACCTATCGACTCGCTGCAGGTACTCTTCGATCAGTGGCTGATCTGGACAAGTATCGAAAACAAACCATTCATACAGCCCAACCGCGCCAAAGTTTTTCCCAATCCGGCCAACGATATTATTAATATCCTAATCGAAAAAACGACTGGCTTTTCAGAGTTTCAGATTCAGATTGCTACGATTGATGGCCGACCGATCAAACAATTTATTTACAAAGACAAACCACTACAGGTGGATGTTGCAGCGTATCCAACCGGATTCTACCTCTACACCATTTCCGCAGAAGGCCACCTGCTTGATGCCGGAAAAATTATTATTAATAAATAACACTGCGAATAGCCGAAATGAGTCATCGCAAACAAATCAAAACCTGGGAACCTTCAGGCACATGACACATCTCATCAAAATTTTTTGAAAATTTTATTTTTAATGAAAGACTACCAAACCATCCAATTTGAAATTTCCGGCGACACAGGCACCGTGTGGCTCAACCGTCCCGAAATCCACAACGCCTTCAACGAAGTGATGATCAGCGAAGTGCTCGACATTTTCACCAAAGTCAACGCGATGCCCGAAGTACGTGTGGTGCTGTTGCGCGGGCGCGTCAAATCCTTTTGCGCCGGGGCCGACCTGCACTGGATGGGCGGCGTGGCCGGCTATACTTTCGAGCAAAATTACGCCGAGAGCCTCAACCTCTCCAAATGTTTTTATGCTATCTATACCTGCGCCAAGCCCACCATTGCGGTGGTGCACGGAGCAGCTATCGGTGGCGCCAACGGACTGCTCGCAGCCTGCGATTTCGCTTACGCGGATAATGAAACTACCTTTTCGCTTAGCGAAGTAAAAATCGGAATCGTGCCCGCCTGCATCTCGCCTTACGTCACCAAGCGCGTGGGCGAATATGGCTCCAAAGAATTGATGCTGACGGGCAAACGCTTTAAAGGAGTGGAAGCCGAACACCACCGGCTCGTCAACAAATCCCTGCCGGCCGATCAGCTCGAAAATTGGGTCCAGGAAGTAATTTCATTGTTGCGCACCAGCGGCCCCAAAGCCATGACGCATTGCAAAAACCTGATCGATCAGATCGCCAACAAGCTCACCCTGCAGGAAGCCATCACCTACACCGCTAAGATGATTGCCGAAATACGTGCCTCCGACGAAGGCCAGGAAGGAATGAACGCTTTCCTGAACAAGCGCAAACCCAATTGGATAAAATGATACATTATGAATAAATTATTCGATAAAATTCTCATCGCCAACCGCGGCGAAATAGCCATCCGCGTGATGCGTGCTGCAAAGGCGCTGGGCATCCGCACCGTAGCCGTGTATGCCGAAGTGGACCGCGACTCGTGGCACGTCTCGTTTGCCGACGAGGCCTACTGCCTGGGCGAACAGGAGCTGGCCGACACCTATCTCAACGTCGATAAAATCATTGCCATCGCCCGCGAAACCGGCGCCGATGCCATCCATCCGGGCTATGGCTTCCTGAGCGAGAACCCGGCGCTGGTGGAAGCCTGCGAAAATAGCGGCATCACCTTTATCGGCCCCGACACCCGTGCCATCAAGCTCATGGGCAACAAAATCGAATCGCGCGAATTTGTAAAAAAACTAAATGTTCCCACCACGCAAGGCGTTACGGGCGATACCGAAACGCTCATCCGACTGGCTGGGAATATCCCATTACCCATATTGGTAAAAGCCGCTGCCGGTGGCGGTGGCAAAGGCATGCGCATCGTCCGCGACCTGAAAGAGCTGCCCGAAACCATCGAAGCCACACAGCGCGAAGCCAAAACCTATTTTGGTGATGGAACAGTGTTTGTCGAAAAATATGTAGAAGAACCCCGCCACATCGAGATTCAGGTGATGGGCGACAAACACGGCAACGCGGTGCATCTTTTCGAGCGCGAATGCTCCATCCAGCGGCGTTATCAAAAGATTATCGAAGAGTCGCCCTCCCCTACCCTTACGCCCGAAGTGCGCCAAAAGATGGGCGAGGCAGCGGTCAAAATTGCACAAGCCATCAATTACAGCAATGCCGGCACCATCGAATTTCTGGTGGACAAAGAACTCAACTTTTATTTTCTGGAGATGAATACCCGCATCCAGGTGGAGCATCCCGTAACGGAGATGGTCACCGGCATCGACCTGGTACAGGAACAAATATTGGTAGCCGCCGGCAACCCGCTCAGCTTCAGCCAGGCCGACGTCAGCCAGAAAGGCCATGCCATCGAGTGCCGCGTGTATGCCGAAGACCCTGCCAACAACTTCCTGCCGTCGCCCGGAAAGATGATCTTTTACCGCGAGCCCGAAAACCACCGCGTGCGCATCGACGCTTGCACCAACCAGGCCTCCACCATCCACAGCTTTTACGATCCCATGATTTCCAAAGTTATCGTGTGGGAATACGACCGCGAACGGGCGCGCACCAAAATGACCGACGTGCTCAAAGATTACATCATACAAGGTATCAAAACCAACATCCGTTTTCTCATCGAGCTGCTTCAGGAGCAAAACTATATCCACAACACCATCAGCACCAAATTCTGCGACGAGCACCTCGACGAGCTGGTACACAAATCCGAAGGCAAACGCAGCAACATCCTCTATCACGCACCCTTGGCTGCTTACGTGCTGTATTATCTCAACTGCAAAGAATGTCATAAGAAATCCACCGTCTGGCAACGCATCGGCTACTGGCGCGACGTGCTCTCTTTCCGCCTCAAACTCGACAGCCAGACCTACGAAGTCATCGTTTATCCCGACAAGGCCGGCCTTTCGCAGGTCATCATCGACGAGAGCCGCTACTCCGTGGAGATCACGCACCTGAACCAAAACAAAATCACCATCAAAGCTGCCGAAGGCATCTTCCGCGCCGACATCTCCCACGACGACATGGGCAACGCCTACGTGTCGGTCAACGGCCACATCTTTATCATCCACCGCGACGACCTGCTCATCAGCGAAGATTTCTACACCGGCATCGACAGCCCCGACGGCGGCGCCGACGGCCTCATCTTCTCGCCCATGCCCGGCAAAGTCGTCAAAGTCAACGTCAGCCCTGGCCACAGCGTCACCAAAGGCAGCGTGCTGCTCATCGTCGAAGCCATGAAAATGGAAAACAACATCCTGGCACCGTGCGATGGCATCGTCGAAAAAGTAAACGTAAAGGCTGGCCGCATGGTCGATGGCAGCAAACCGGTGCTTATGCTTCAGGCGCTGGAAGAATAAAAGACAAATTAAGATTTACGATGTACGATTTTGGAAAGATGAATGATGATAAATGGATATTTTATTTGGGCGGCAATACGGGCTTTCCGCTATATCCGTCTTGCGCCGGTGGTATTTTTGTAAGCGGTACGTGTTCCGCAAATGCGGAATCCGCCCGCCAACAAAAATATCCACCGCCACTGCGGCGGGATGCCGCTCCAATCCCTGCCGCGCGCCGCGACGTCAGCTTTGCCGGCGGGAGTATCCGACGAAATAATTATTTTTGAGGCTTAGAATCGAAAATTAATAACGAAATTCTGATAAGAAGCTATCACTAACCCTGGCCTAAAGGCCGGAGGATTAAGGAGCCGCAAGATTTCTCGGAACTTTAGCTCCAAACAGAATCACTAACCCCCGCCTTTTGGCCGGGGGTTTAAAGAAACCCCGGCCTTTAGGCCGGGGGTAGAAGAAACTTCAGTTTTTAGGGGGCTTTAGCCCCAAAGTATCCTAACTAACTGAGCGCGATGAAAAATTTGAATTAAAAAAAACATAACACATCACAATATGAACATTGAACTTACCGACGACCAAAAGATGATACGCCAGGCTGTGCGCGACTTTGCCGAACGCGAGATAGCACCCCTGGCGCAACAACTTGACGAGAAAGCAGAATTTTCGCCGGAGCTTACCCGCAAAATGGGCGAGCTGGGACTGTTTGGCATGTATCTGCCCGAAAAATATGGCGGCCAAAATATGGACACCCTCGCCTACATCATCGCTGTGGAAGAGATAGCCCGCATCGACGGCAGCCAGGCCGCTACCCTGGCCGCCCACAACAGCCTCGGCATCGGCCCCATTTACTACTACGGCACCGAAGAACAAAAGCAAAAATATCTGCCCCGCCTCTGCACCGGCGAAGCTTTGTGGGGCTTTGGCCTCACCGAACCCGAGGCCGGCTCCGACTCGCGCGGCACCAAAACCAACGCCATCCCCGACGGCGACTACTGGATCATCAACGGCTCCAAAATTTTTATCACCAACGGCTCCGCCGACATCTCCATCGGCTCTTCTGTACAAACCGTTACCAAAACCCTCGATGATGGCCGAAAAGAATATACCACCTTCATCGTCGAAAAAGGCACGCCCGGATTTAAGCGCGTTACCATGCACGGCAAAATGATGTGGCGCGCCTCCGACACCGCCGAGCTTTACTTCGACGACTGCCGCATCCCCAAAGAAAACCTGCTGGGAAAAGTAGGCGAAGGCTCCAAAATAATGCTCTCAACGCTCGACAACGGACGCCTTTCGATAGCAGCTATGGGGCTGGGCGCTGCACAGGGCGCCTTTGAGCTGGCCATGAAATACGCACAGGAGCGCCGGCAATTCGGAAAACCCATCTCCAAATTCCAGATCAACGCCTTTAAACTTGCCGACATGGCCACCAAAATAGAACACGCCCGCTGGTTCCTCTACCGCGCCTGCTGGCTCAAAGACAACCAACAGCCCTTTGGCAAAGAAGGCGCCATGGCCAAACTTTACTGCTCGGAGGTAGCCCGCGAAGTAGCCGACGAAGCCGTGCAGATTCATGGCGGATACGGCCTGATGAAAGATTATCCCATCGAACGCATCTACCGCGACCAGCGCCTGCTGCAGATAGGCGAAGGTACTTCCGAAATTCAACGGCTGGTAATCTCACGGCATCTGGGATTGTAAATATCTTCTCCCCGATTTTTCCATCTTTATTAATATATCACTTAACGTAATGTCCAAACAAAACGAAAAAATCAACGTCAGCCTCAACCTCAATGTACGCAACCTGGGCACTTCTGCCACGCTTGCCATCAACGAACGCAGCAACCGGCTCATCCGTGAAGGGAAGAGGGTGATAAAGTTTGGGCTGGGCCAATCGCCGTTTCCGGTGCCGCCACAAGTAGTAGAAAGTCTGCAAAAAAATGCATTTCAAAAAGACTATCTGCCGGTGCGCGGGCTTTACAAGTTGCGCGAAACCATCGCCCGCTTCAACCAAAAAGCCCATGGCCTGCAATGTACCGCCGACGATGTAATAATCGGCCCCGGCAGCAAAGAGCTTATCTTTCTTTTGCAGATGGTTTATTATGGCGACCTGGTAATTCCCACGCCCAGCTGGGTATCGTATTCGCCGCAGGCACAAATCATCGGGCGCCCCGTAACGTGGGTGCCCACCTTCGAAGAAGACAATTGGATGCTCACCCCCGAAAAGCTCGACATCATCTGCCGTGCCGATCCGGGACGGCCACGCATCGTCATCCTCAACTATCCCAACAATCCCACCGGAGCCACCTACACGTTGCACCGCCTCAAAGAAATTGCCGCCATAGCGCGCCGGCATAAAGTCATTCTTATCTCCGACGAAATTTATGGGCTGCTTCATCATAAAGGCCAGCACGTCTCCATCTCACGTTTTTATCCCGAAGGCACCATCATCAGCAGCGGCTTGAGCAAATGGTGTGGCGCCGGCGGCTGGCGGCTGGGCACTTTTACGTTTCCACCCTCATTGCGCGAGCTGCTCGATGCCATGGCGGCAGTAGCCAGCGAAACCTACACCGCCACCTCCGCGCCAATACAATATGCAGCCATCACCGCCTTCGAGGGAAGCCCTGAAATTGACGAGTACCTGCGTCTGTCGCGCAAAATCCTGCACGCCATCGCGCTGGCTATGGTGAAAAGGCTGCGCCGCGCTTTTGTCCGCGTACCCGATCCCGAAGGTGGATTTTATCTGTTTCCCAATTTTGAATTTTATAAACAAAAACTTATCGAACACGACATCTACACTTCCGTAGAGCTGTGCAACCGACTGCTTGCCGACACCGGCGTGGCCATGCTCTCAGGGCGCGACTTTGGCCGACAACCCGAAGAACTCACCGTGCGCATGGCCTATGTTGACTTCGACGGTGCAAAAGCGCTCGAAGAAGCCGCCAAACTGAGCAGAACAAAAGAGATCACCGAAACGTTTCTCAAAAAATATTGCCCCAACATGATCGACGGTACCAACCTGATCTGCGACTGGCTGAAAAAACTTTAATCGTATTAATCATTCATTTTTATAAAAACTAAACAATGGAAAAACCGACAAAAAAAACCGAATGCATCATCCGCGACAACGGCCCGATTATTATCAGCGGCGACTTTACGCTCACCGATGCTCAGGGCAACGAACTGCGCGTAGCCGACCCCACGTACTTGTGCCGCTGCGGCCATTCCAAAAACAAACCCTTCTGCGACGGAATGCACAAACAAATTGGATTTAAAACGATTTAAAATTATAATGCCCCTGTTCAACGGCAAATACAGAACAGAATCGAACAGAATGCCCGGCTGGAATTATTCCAGAAATGGCTACTACTTTGTTACGCCCGTTGTTCTGGGTTTTCATTGCTATTTTGGGATCATCAAAAACGGTGAAATGATCCTGTCAGAAATGGGAAAAATCGTAAATGACGAATGGTACAAATCCTTTGAAATACGCCACGGAATGATCCTCGACGAATACATCCTAATGCCCAATCATTTGCACGCAATTATTATTATTAAAAATCCTGATAATGAAAAAAAATCCGGGGAATCCCCGGAATCAAAATCCCCACACGCCAAATTCCATCGCCTGCCAAAATCCATTTCATCATTTATGGCCGGCTTCAAATCGGCATCCGCTTCCAAAATCGACGATTACATTGATGCCCACAATTTAGCCATCAAAAAATTTACGAAACAAAACCGACTTTGGCAAATCAATTATCACGACCATATCATTCGCTCGGATGATGAATACCGCCGGATAAAAAATTACATCAAAAACAACCCTGAAAATTGGGATGAGGACAAACTCAAAATTATAAACCAACAAAACCCGCGATAGCATGGACAAAATACTTTGGCAACCCGATACCGAAAAAATGAAACAATCGCAGATGTGGGAGTTCCAGCAGTTGATTGTTGAGAAATACGATCTGCCCAAGGCCAATTATGCCGCGCTGCACCGTTGGAGTGTGACGCATCCCGACAAGTTTTGGGGCGAGTTTTGGGATTTCACAGAAGTCGTTCATTCCCGAAAGGCAAAACAAGTGGTGGACGATGCGCACAAGATGCCGGGAGCGCGTTGGTTTGCAGGCGCCCGTCTCAATTTTGCCGAAAACTTATTGCAGCACCGGGGAGGGCAAACTGCCATTATTTTCAGAGGTGAGCAGGGCGAAGAGCGGCGCCTCTCGCGCAACGAGCTTTATGCCGAAGTGTGCCGCATAGCCGATGGCTTGCGGGCGGCGGGCGTAAAATCCGGCGACCGTATAGCTGCTTTTATGCCCAACCTGCCCGAAACGGTAATTGCCATGTTGGCTGCCGCCTCTATTGGCGCTATCTGGTCATCGTCGTCACCCGACTTTGGCATCAAGGGCGTGCTGGATCGGTTTTCACAAATCGAACCCAAAGTAATTTTTTCGGCCGACGGATATTTCTACAATGGCCGCCAGTTCGATTCGCAGGAGAAATTGCAGGAAATCCTGGAACATCTTCCGTCGGTAAAAAAGGTGGTGCTGGTGGATTATTCGCGTAAGCGTGCCATTAATAAAATAAAAAATGCCATCGCCTGGGAGGATTTTGGCCAGCCCAATACTGAACTCACCTTCGAACAATTGCCTTTTGATCATCCGTTGTACATCATGTATTCGTCGGGAACCACCGGATTGCCAAAGAGCATCGTGCACTCGGCAGGCGGCACGCTGCTGCAGCATCTCAAAGAGCTTCGTCTGCATTGCGATTTGAAAGAACAAGATGTGATATTTTATTATACTACTTGTGGATGGATGATGTGGAACTGGGTGGTGAGCAGCCTGGCAGTGGGTTCTACGCTGGTGCTTTTTGATGGCAATCCATTTTATCCGGCTCTCGAAGCATTGCTCAAAATGGCCGATGAGCTGAGCCTGACAATTTTTGGCACCAGCGCCAAATACATCGCTTCGCTGCAGGAAGCCGGCGTGGTGCCAAAAGAAATTTCTGATTTCCCACATTTAAAACTCATCACCAGCACAGGTTCGCCGCTTACCGACGAGAGTTTTGAATATGTATATGAAAGCTGGAAAAAAGATGTTCAGCTTTCGTCGATTGCAGGCGGCACCGACATCGTTTCTTGCTTTATGCTGGGCAACCCCATTCTTCCGGTACATCGCGGCGAAATACAATGTGCGGGGTTGGGCATGGACATCGACTGCCTGGACGAAAACGGATGCCCCGTGCGCAACCAGAAAGGAGAGCTGGTTTGCAAAACAGCTTTTCCTTCTATGCCCGTCTATTTCTGGAACGATCCCGATAACGAGAAATACCACAAGGCCTATTTTGAAGTTTACGACAACATTTGGCATCATGGCGATTATATTTCCATCAGCGATCACGGTGGCATCACTATGTATGGCCGCTCCGACGCAACACTCAACCCCGGGGGCGTGCGAATTGGTACCGCCGAAATTTATGCTGTTGTAGAAAATATGCCGGAGGTTGCCGACTCAGTCATCGTTGGGCAACAACACCAGGGCGATGAACGCGTGGTACTTTTTGTTCAACTCAATTCTGGTTATGAACTGACTGAAGAATTAATACAAAAAATAAAAGCCAACATCCGCAAAGGCTGCAGCCCGCGCCATGTGCCTGCTGTGATAAAACAAGTGACCGGAATTCCCTACACGCTGAACGGCAAAAAAGTGGAGGTAGCTGTTAAAAAAATCATTCATGGCCAGCAGGTTTTCAACCGCGACGCTTTAAAAAATCCGGAGACACTGGAGCAATATCATGGAATTTTAGATTAACAAATTGAACAATTAGGTACTGATCTGCCTTTTTACACTCAATTAAGGCGAAAAAATAATTTACATCTTAGATCATTCCATTCACAACACCGAACGTTTTATGAGATATCCCACAAAAGTAGTTGTCGGCGACATCACCGTGCGCGATGGCTTTCAGCACGAAGAAATTTTTATCCCAACCGAAGCAAAACTATGGCTTGCCGAAGAGTTGTTGTTGGCAGGTTTTAAACACATCGAAGTTACCAATTTTGGCAATCCGAAAGGCATGCCGCAGTTTGCCGATGCCGACGAGCTTTTCAAAAAGATTCGTGGCAGCAAACGTATTGCGCATCTGCTCGACCAGGTGATGCTCACGGCTATCACCATTCGCGAACGTGCTGTGCAACGCGCCATCGATGCGCGGAAGGAGGGCTGGGGTCCCGACCGCATCCTGCTGATGGTATCCACCAGCGAATCCCACCAACAAAAAAATTCAGGCCTGAGCATCGACCAATACTGGAAGATGAGCGAAGAGTGGGTGAAGAAAGCGCGCGACGCGGGTCTCAAAGTAAATGGCACAGTGAGCACCATCTGGGGCTGCCCCATCGAAGGGCCTACCGAGATGCAACGCGCCATAGAGTTTACCAGGCGCTGGTTCGACATTGGCGTCAGCGACGTAGAGCACGCCGACCACGATGGCTCTGCCTCACCCGACCGCGTTTACGATTATTTCTCGCGCCTGCTCGACAGCGTGGACAACCCACACAAACAAATTGCCCATTTTCATACTACCCGCGGCTGGGGTCTGGCCAATGTGCTGGCAGCGTTGCAAGCCGGCGTGACCAACTACGAATCGACCATGGGCGGGCTGGGCGGACAGCCGGCCAACTTTGTGAGCGGCGTGCCGGTGCCCGGAACAGGAGCCTATTATTACAAAGACCCAACGGATGTTGGGCTGGTATCGACCGAAGATATGGTGGTGATGATGGACGAGATGGGCATTGATACTGGACTGGATATCGACAGAATTTTGGAGATTGGTAAGATGGTGGAAAAAATTGTCGGGCGCAAACTCCGGTCGGAATCTATCCGCAACGGGCGCATCCCCAAGAGCATGTCGGGGCGGAAGTAATACACATCCAACACTGTTTCATTATCCAAAAATCATCCACGAATTGCCGTGAATTAAGTTAATTTTCGCGAATTGTTTTCAGGTTCAGATTGTGAAGGAACGTGCCACGCATGTCAGACAACCTGGCTACACGACAATTTCAGGGAGGGTCTATTTGCTTGAACGTTTGTTGTATTTAAAATGCTCCTCATTGAAGGGAAGGCTTTTCGCGTCAGCTTTAAAAGCCAGCCAGTCGAGGATTTTATAGGCTACCTGCTTGTCGAGCTGCTCTATGGGATATTCAAAAACCACCCGCAGACGAGGCAGGCCATCATCAATCAAAACCTCTTGCTCCTTTCCGTCATCCAAGTTAAGCCGCGTCTTAGCCAGATAGTCGTCCCACACCTCTACTTCCGCCAGTCCCATTTTTTTTGACACCGACACATAAAGATTGTGCACGTGCTTGTAATGTTGCGTTTTTACAAAAGGAAACGACTTGGTGATGACATTTCGGGAGATGCGCTCGGAGGTGGAAAAGGCGTAAAGATGATTCTCGTATTTTGATTCTTTTTCTTTGTGCTCGATATTCATCCAGGGATGTTTTTTCTCCGTGGGCAGGCTGTTTGCCCGTTCACACAAATCGGTCATTTGTTGCACAAACTCTTCGTAAAGCGCATGATTGGCCTCATAGTTTTCCTTTACACGGTGAATCTTATCCTGTATGCGCGCTCCTTCGCGCAGCGGACGCAGGCGTTTCTGCTGCTCTT
>JAAYIU010000026.1 GCA_012523265.1 Bacteroidales bacterium
GTTCACGTTTTTCTCAAAGCCAAGCCCCAGCTGCAGAATCTCATCTTCGGCCAGAGGGTGCAGGTGACGATCTTTGGTGATATTCAGGCGGCTTGAGAGCACACCAAAGCCGTTGTTGATGTTGGTGTATTCGGGTTTGTCCTGTACCAGGCTGCCGGAGGGGCCGTTGACGCGCATGTAGGTGTCGTATTCGATTCCGGCGGCGGCCACCATAAAATCGACAGTGCTGCAAAATCGCTTGCCGTCGTAGTCGCGGGGTTTCACGTTGTTGTTGATGAAAGAATAAAACGCATCGTTGTTCACAGCGATAGATTGAGTGCCGTTGCCGGAGATGTCGTCGGCAAACTGTACGGGCAATCTCCAGTCGATAAATTTATGAACGGTGTCGGCGGTGCCTGCAGGCATTTCCAGATAATGAAAGCGGATGGTGGGCTGATAGCGTTTCCCGTTCCTGGCGTTGCGCCAGGCAAAATCCGTGGTGAAGCCGGGAGCAAAATTGGCTCTGCCGCCCGAAGGTGGCTTGGTGATAGCAAATTCGGTGACGAGTTTCGTTTGCGCTGTAATTTCACGGCCATTAGCTGTGTTGCGAATCAGCAGCGAATAGCTGAGAGCGGGGTCGAGTTGTGCGCTGGCTTTATAAACAAGCATGTAGGGATTGTAAAAAATTCCCGTGTCTTTGTTGTTGATGGTGATGGTGTCGAAGGTGATCTCCTGCATCACCTGATTGTTGTTGAGATTGATGCCTTGCAGCTTTACTTCCAGCCCTCCGCCATAGCTCGACGAGTCGGCGATCTTGGCTATTTCCAGTGCATTATCACCCAAAAAAGCTTTGTTGATGCGCAGGTAATGCGTGTCGTCCTGTTGGTTGAGCAATCCATAAACGATGGTGATTTCTTCCCAGTCGGCATTGACGTCGACATCTGTTTCGCACGACGAAAAGATGATGGATAAAGTGATCAGCAGTAGCAGCAGTAGTAATTTTTTCAGCATAGTGTCGAGGTTCAAATAGCGTAATGATCGGGCGTTGTTATCAGGAACTTTGTAGATTTGCAAAATAACAAAAAACCTAACGGCACTGTTTACTATTTATTATTGCGCCTTGGCGCTGCGAACAACAAAACTAATAACACGAAAGAGATGAACGAAGAGCGCGGACAAAAGCGGTCGGAGTACCGCAAGATCACTACTCACGTGCTTCAGGAGATGAAGCTGAAAAATGAAAAGATAGCCATGCTTACCGGATACGACTTTTCGATGGCCGGTATCCTCGACAATGCCGGCATTGATGTAATTTTGGTCGGAGATTCGGCTTCCAATGTCATGGCCGGTTACACTACCACCTTACCCATCACCCTCGATCAGATGATTTATCACGCCTCGTCGGTGATGCGTGCCGTAAAACGCGCATTGGTAGTAGTGGATTTGCCTTTTGGCACCTACCAGGGCAATAGCAAAGAGGCGCTGCACTCGGCCATCCGCATCATGAAGGAATCGGGTGCCAACGCCATAAAAATGGAAGGCGGGCGCGAGATACTCGAAAGTGTCGACCGCATCCTCTCGGCAGGCATTCCGGTGATGGGGCATCTGGGGCTTACACCACAGTCGATACACAAATTTGGAACGTACGTGGTGCGCGCCACCGATGCTGCCGAAGCACGCACTTTGATAGAAGATGCCCATTTTTTGGAAGAAGCCGGATGCTTTAGCCTGGTGCTCGAAAAAATACCTGCAGAATTGGGAGAGCAGGTCACCAACGAAATAAAAATTCCGACCATCGGCATAGGTGCAGGCGGCGGCGTGGATGGTCAGGTGCTCGTGCTGCACGACATGCTTGGCATCACACAAAAATTCTCTCCCCGCTTCCTGCGACGTTACCACAATCTTTATGAAGAAATCCAGGGTTCTGTTAAAGCCTACATTATCGACGTGAAAACGCAGGAATTCCCCAACGATCGCGAGCAGTATTAAAAGTAAGCGATTTTACAAAGTCCTGCCTGAAAAGGGTGGAAAAAAGAAATGAAAGAATTGATTAATATCTAAAAATCAAAAAAACCTTAACCCATGGTTAACGAAGTTTTATACGAAGATAACCATATCATTGTTGTCAACAAAATCACCGGCGACATCATCCAGGCGGATATCACGCTCGATTCCACTTTGCGTGATGTGGTGCGCGATTATCTGAGAGAAAAATACAACAAACCCGGCAACGTTTTTCTGGGCGTAGTGCACCGGCTCGACCGTCCGGTGAGTGGCGCGGTGATATTTGCCAAAACCAGCAAAGCGCTGGCGCGGCTCAACAGCATGTTCAAACACCGGGAGGTGCGCAAAATTTATTGGGCCGTCGTCGATACGCTGCCCAACCCGCCCGAAGGCAAACTTGTGGATTATCTGTGGCGCAACCAAACCAAAAACAAAAGTTTTGTAGCCACCGAGACTACCCGGAAAAGCTCTTACGCCGAGCTTGACTACAAACACATCGCTTCGAGCGATCGCTACCACCTTCTGGAGGTAGAGCTGCATACGGGGCGCCATCACCAGATACGCACACAGCTCGCCGCTTTTGGCTGCCGCATCAAAGGCGACCTGAAATACGGTTTCCCGCGTTCCAACCCCGACGCTTCTATCCATTTGCATGCACGGAGCATCGAGTTTGTCCATCCCGTAAAGAACGAGCTTGTGACCATCGTCGCGCCGCTGCCCGTAGACCCGCTGTGGAACTATTTTGGAGAGCGCACCAGTCGACAGGAAACTCCCGAAGCATGACCAAAGGATTGCTGCGCATAGCCTTGCTTTGCCTGGTGGCAATTTCGCTGGCAATTCCGTTGCATGCTCA
>JAAYIU010000013.1 GCA_012523265.1 Bacteroidales bacterium
CCATCAAGGAATTGAAACTTTATGTTTCTTTAACATTAGTTCTTTGGCAATATGCTTTTAATCGCACCATCAAGGAATTGAAACGGTAAATTTACGATCCGCTTCGCTACATGCGCTGTCTTTTAATCGCACCATCAAGGAATTGAAACATTGAATTTGATTATGCATTGAATGATGATACGAACACTTTTAATCGCACCATCAAGGAATTGAAACTTAAGTGGCTTTTTAAAATAGATGCCGTTAATGTCTCTTTTAATCGCACCATCAAGGAATTGAAACTCAGGCTTTCGTAATACTTGTTTGCTATCGGCATCTGCTTTAGCTTCCAGGCTTCATTCTCGCACTCTATGGTAACGGGTGTGCCTGTTTTTACGGCAGTTAAATAGCCTTTAAACACCGTTTCAATAGCATCGCCATAGCCGAGCTTTACCTCGATGGCATCGCCGCGCTTTATTATCTCGGTAAGGTCGGTAACGTTCTCATCCTTCCATTTACGCTTGCGACCCAGCGTGATGGTGCAGGTATCGGTGAGGCTAAACAAACTCGACACAACTTTACACGAGTTTGCCTGGCTAAAGCTAATTACCTTGCCCTGTGCTGTGCTAATACGTATGTCGGCTTGCAGTCGTTTCATTTTTTTACTTAATTTTGCTGTTTTTGAGTTAGTCGAAACATGAAATTCATATTTGTCATATTAATCATTGCTTTTGCCTGTTTTATCCAAGCTGATAGCCCTGTTACTGCCGATTGCAAGTGCAACAACATTCCGCTGAATGGCAGGGTGCAGGTGGTCGATAGGTTTGCCGACTTCGAGGTTGAGATTGTCGATAGGTTTGAAGACCTGCGTGTGGACACGGTTGACCGTTTCCCCGACCGCTGCGGAGAATGGCAAATGGTTGACCGCTTCCCCGACTTCACCGTGAAGTTTGTTGACAGGTTTCCTGATTTCAAAATCCGGTATGTTGATAGCTTTCCCGGCATCGATTAGTCCTCCTCTATTTTAAATAAATCCACATCATCATCGCTTAATAGCTTAAATGTAAATGGCTGTACGTTTACATACTTTGTGTCCTGTTTAATAGTAAAACTGTCAAGCACAACCTTCGACACATCAAATAAATTAAGGTAGGCCGATGATACCTCAATAATATCTTCGGCCTGAAAAAGGCTGATAAGCGTGCGCAACTGATCAACCGGATAGGCTGTTGGCTTGCCCAAGTAGGTGTTGATAAGCTGCCCGTTGATAGTGATGCTGTAGTCTTCTGCTTTTATAAACTCCTTTACCGTTCCACGCCGCCCTGCCAGTGCGGTGCTTACGATGGTGTTTTTGCGGCTGATGTCAATAGTAGCCCCCGACAGGGTAGCCGTAATCTCGCCAAACTTAAAGCTGATGGTATTGCGGTCGTCCTGTACATAAGGCGTTTTGGCAGGCACTACCTGCAGCATTTCCTCCAGGCTCAATACCTCGGGTGGCAGGTACATACCGGCAACATACTTAGCCGACCGCAGCCCCTGAACCACATTTGCCGACACCCAGCCTGCAGCACCCCGCAGGGCGTTGTAGGCCACCTCGCGGGCATCCAGATTGTGCGGTATATGAAATGTTAGTATTGCCATTACACAGCGTAGTTTACGTCGTTCAATACAAGCTGCAAAGCCCTGGTGAGCTTTTGCATAAAGTCGTCGCCATCTTCCACACCCTCGCCGGGTCGGAAGATGTTGTTGTTTTCACCGATCAG
>JAAYIU010000342.1 GCA_012523265.1 Bacteroidales bacterium
CGTCCAGAGAGACGATGTGCTTGCCCTGGGTCTGGTCGCCAAAGAGCGCCACAAAGTCGTTGGTGCCTGAGCATACTATAGCGTTGGGAGCCGAAAGTGCCTGATCGGCAGTAACCATTGGGTCTTCGGCACCGCCTGCACCACTGTTGCCAGTCCAGCAGGTCCAATGATCAAATCCGGCTGCAAGTGCTTGCTGTACCAGCTTTTCGCCGGAGTTGTACGAGTCAAAGTTGTCGGCATACTGCGCTATAGTGGCGAAGGAAAAGGTCAACATTAACGTTAAAAAAGTAAAAAGTTTTTTCATAATAATAAAATTTGAGATTAGTAAAATGTGTTGATTTAAAATGGATTGAAATGAATGATAAATTGAAGCGAAATTAAAATAATTTTTAAGTAATGATTAAAAATAATCCGATTCTCTTTTCGAAAAATAAAATCCTGATTTCGGCTTTTGGGTAGCATCACCGAACGTGATTTTCTCATCTTAAAAATTACGAAACCTGACAGTGGCCATCTCCGAAATAAATTTATTTATTTTTGGAGCGGCGTAACGGAGCTTACAATCGTTGCGTCACAAAAGTTTTGTTGCTGAAATTATTAAAAGCAAATTATTAATATCAAAATTTTATGAAACATTCTTTCTTAACATTTCTGGCAGCGGCACTGATAGGCCTTACCACTTTCGCTGCATCGCCGCGTCCCGACGAAGGTATGTGGTTGCCCATGTTTGTCGATCGTCTCAACTGGACTGATATCCAGGAGATGGGGTTGCAACTTACAGCGGAGGAGCTTTACAGTATCAACAATTCGAGTCTGAAAGATGCCATCGTAGGTCTTGCCAGCGGCAGCGCGCCGGGTGGCTATTTCTGTACCGGCGAAATGGTTTCGGATCAGGGACTGCTTTTTACCAATCATCACTGTGGATACGACATCATCCAAAACCACAGCACCATCGAGCACGATTATCTTACCGACGGTTTCTGGGCGATGAACTTCAGCGAGGAGCTTTCCAATCCCAACCTTACGGCATCGTTTCTTGTAAGGATGGAAGACCTTAACCCCCAGATATTGCCACAGTTATCCGATACCATGACCGGCGCACAGCGCGCTGCCAAAGTGCGTGAGCTTACCAAAGATATCAAAGACGAGGCTGCTGAAGACGGCAAATACGACGTGGTGGTGAAGAGTTTCTTCGGCGGCAACGAGTATTACCTGTTCGTTTACGAAACCTTTAAAGATGTTCGTCTGGTAGGTGCTCCCCCTTCGTCGATAGGCAAATTTGGCGGCGACACCGACAACTGGATGTGGCCCCGTCATACCGGCGACTTTAGCATCTTCCGCGTCTATTGCGCTCCCGATGGCTCTCCTGCCGAATATGCCGAGGAAAATGTTCCTTTCCGCCCGCGGCATCATCTGCCGGTTTCTCTGAAAGGATACAAAAATGACGATTTTGCTATGATCTGGGGATACCCCGGTGGTACCGACCGCTACCTTACTTCCTATGGCATCGATTATGCCCTGGAGGGAATGAATCCTACCATCATCAATCTTTTTGGCTCCAGCCTCGAGGTGATGAAAAGCTATATGGACGCCGATGATGCCATGCGTATTAAATATGCCAGCGACCATGCGGGCATGGCCAATTTTTGGAAATACACGATTGGTCAGAGCCGCGGCCTGAAGCGCCTTGATGTGAAATCACAGAAAGAGCAGATAGAAAAAGACTTTACAAATTGGGTAAACCAAAACCCGCAACGTAAAGAAAAATACGGTGATGTGCTCGAAAATATCCAGGGCGGCTACAAGCAGCTCGACGGTGTGGTGTCGCCATTTTATTATGCTGCCATCGGTTCGGGGAATGTGGATCTGCTAAGTATGGCTGCTATGGCCGGACAATTGACTCCCATGCTCGACGATACTAA
>JAAYIU010000373.1 GCA_012523265.1 Bacteroidales bacterium
ACCACCCCTTTGCTTTTGCATAAGCATTCAGGTCAGCTTGCGCCTCGTCGAAACTTGACCGCCAAGGGAGTTGCGGCATGCACTTCCATCCCGGCTTACCGGGCTTGTTATATCGCCCCTTAAAGCAATTTGGCCCGGGCCCCGGCATAGCTCGATATCGCCACCCGCGATTATCTATGTAGGTTTTAACAAAGCGGCACGGTGTTGGAGTTGGATGCAAAGTTGGAGCCGGCGGGCAAGTTGTTATCGGTGTTCCTATGTTTGGACACATGCAGCATCGATGTTCTAAGTATTCCGGCAATTCTAAACCTCCCTCCTTTTCAGATTACTCATTCGTTCCAGCACCTTTTTGGTATGTTCGGTTTTTCGCACCCCCTTGCGCCAGAGCTTTTTTGCTCCGCCCGGTCCGCGGGCGTAAACCACTAGCACATCTTCCAGCCTGCTGTACTCTTTTGAGATCTCTCTCAGCATATATACGCCGGCCAGAATGTTTTGCTGTGGATCCAAAAAGTCTGTTATACCAAGCTTGTCCGATAACCACTTATGATTACAGCGGTTTATCTGCATCAAGCCGTAGTCATTAGTGCAGCTGATAACATCCGGTCGATACTCGGATTCCACGCCCATGAGGGCAAAGACCAGTTCCGGATCTACTCCGTATTGCTTACAGACGTTTATGGTGTACAGCTGAAGCTCGTCCGGTAATGGGATGTCGTACAGCTCAGGCGCGGTCGTAGTCGTCGTGGTTGTAGTTGTTGTAGAGGTCGTTGTCGTCACCGTGGTATTGGTTATAGAGGTAGTCACGGCAATTGTTTCCGGTCTGTCGCTTGCCATCCTGAGCAAAATCAGGGCGGCGCTAATAATCACGACGACCAATAATTTTGCCGTTCTTATTCGGCATCACCCCTTACTTGTTCAAAATTTTAATCAGATTATGGATTCCACGAAGATTTTGAAACCCAAGGATTTTTCCTGTACTTGCCCAAAATTGGAACAATTTATCATCTGATTTTCTTCTACAATGGAAATGTCCATTTGAAGGGTTCTTCAAGCAATATTCAATGTTGTTTTTCTCAAATTGCTTGATTGCAAATTCAATTCTTTCAGGATTTTTGGCAACCCTTTCCTTGTACTGTTCTTCAGCGTACAGATGATAACCGCCATCAAAGCTGTCAGCCGGGTCAGCTTCCCTTTGCTTACGTGTCATTTTTATCCTCTCCTTTCCGGTCAATCCATATCGTGCCGATTACAAGCACGATTGCCGTTATTACTACAAGGATTATGTTGGCCACGAGCATGTCCTCCTAAACTTGTCCCGCTCCCCATTTTGTGGTATTATTTCACTGAAAGGGAGGTGAAACCGTGGCGAAATCGTATGACATAAGTAAAAAATCTGATATGAATCGGCTTTCACGCGATTTGGAAAAGGCTGTATTAGGACAAGCAAAAGAGGCAGCTAATAAGATGAGATACGATGTTACATGTCCTCATTGTCAATCGAAAATCAACGTTCCTGTCGGAAAAAGCCTTTGTCCCAAATGCGGCAAACAAGTTAATTTATCGCTGGATTTCGAATTTTAAGCCTACTACTTTAGAAGCTAGGTCGTCTGCCAACGACTTGGCTTCTTTTAATAATCCGCTTAGCCGTTCCACCTTTTCAACCGCCTGATCAACTTCGCCGGTATCGACTTTCGCCTTTACACATACAGCGGTTTCCTCTGGGGTTAAAATGTCCATTTGTTTTACACGGTCCTGCATCTCAATCCCTCCTTCCTGCTCCTGTTCAAAGGGGCTTTTTTATGCGCTTTGCCCTTTCCCCCATATTGTGGTAATATTTCACTTACCGCAGAATAGGTTAATCGATTACAGTCAGTACGATCGCAGGGCCGTTTACTTTGATCTCTACATCTTGGTAAGGTTCTGCGATTGTCACTTCAACACCCTCACGGGATTTTAGAGCTTCAACAAGCTCTTTTGTGCTGAAGGATTCTAAATTCTGCACCTTTCTTACACCTCCTTCCTGTCCCGCTCCGGTTTTATGCGCGATCTATGAGTGTGCGCGCTTTTATTTTTTCGTAGATTGTTTTGATGTACATAAAAAACTGTTCTTCAGTTATTTCTATGTATTCAAATGACGTCGCCCCGGTTTCTAAATTTTTTTCCATCGATACGGGCACTTTCATGGTTACACCCCTTTTTTCGGTTAAAATGAACATTAAGATATGCATTAAGATCGTCTTCGCGGATACGCCAATCCTTGTTTCCGATCTTTGTTCCTTTGAGCTTACCTTCTCGAAGCCATGTTCTGACCGTAAACTCCGCACGCTTCAAGCGCCTGGCAACCTCTCGAACAGTAAGCAGTTCCATGTCTTTCCTCCTTTACTGTTGCATTTTGTTTCAAAATGTGTTAAATTAGAGGTCGTAGGATGCTTACGACTACTGAACTTACGACTGTTGGCGCAGTCGCTTCGTAAGCATCCACCCCTACCCTCAGCTCCTAAAACAGATGACACTTTTAAAATTCTACGTTTTGAAAGTGTTGAGGTTTGTTGCGTTCTGTTTAGGATGGTTTAATTATAGTACGAATAATTCTTACTGTCAACAGATAATAAGATAAATTCTTATTATCGTATAATCACACAAATGAAGGGGTGTTGTTGTGGATACATTAGACAAAATAATGCTCTTAATTAAAGAGCATAAGATTGAACAGCAAGATTTAGCGGAATTTTTGGGGATTAATAAACAGACTATCAGCGATTGGAAAAGCAGAAAAAGTAACTCTTATTTACGCTACATGCAGAAAATCGCTGGATATTTTAACGTCCCAATCAAATTTTTTACGGATGCCCCGCCTTTTGATCTCTGGGATGAGATTAATGCAAATCGAAAAGCATTGGTTCATTATATGTACCTACCGCAAAGTATCTATGATTCGTTTTTTGAAAACAAACAGGATATTGATCTTTGGAGCGTATCGGATTTTTCAAACTTCGTGGATTCCACCATTGAAGAGGTTAGACTAACGGAGGACGGCGATTTTGATGTCACCCTTAAGGATTGGATAAAAGCAGCGAAAACGAAGAATAACACCTCGACTAATTTGAATGACAATAGTAAATGGCTCGAAGAGAATGCCTCCCCTCTCGGCACTATTGTGTACTTGCCCGTCCTTGGCCGCGTGGCTGCCGGCAATGGTGTAATCGCCCATGATGAGATTATCGGGCATGAATTTGTCAGTGCAGACAAAATATGCAGCGGGGAAACTTACTTTTGGCTGCATGTTAAAGGTGACAGCATGAGTCCGAAGATTGAAGACGGTGATCTCGTCCTGATTAAAAAGCAGTCGTCGGTCGATTCTGGCAGCTATGCGGTTGTTATTGTCGACGGCGAGGACGGAGTAGTTAAAAAGGTTAATTACGGCCCAGATTGGATCGAACTCGTATCAACGAATCCTTACTATCCGGCACGACGATTTGAAGGCTCCGACGTGCTAAGAATTACGGTTATCGGTAAAGTAATTGAGGTTAGACGAGTATTATGAAAAAAGCGGTAATATATGCGCGTTATTCTTCCGATAAACAGGATGATGTAAGTATAGAGGCTCAAGTTCGTGCCTGTCGTGAATACGCCGCTAAAAATGGCTATGATATAGTTAAAGTCTATGCAGATGAGGCCATAAGCGGAAAAGGCTCTAAGACAGCCTCCAGACGGCAGTATCAAGCTATGTTAAGGGACTGCGAAAGGAATCAGTTTGACGCGATTTTGATACATAAATATGACCGGGTGGCGCGTAATGTCGGCGAGCACGTAAACCTTGAGATGCGCTTGTCCGAACATAATGTTTCCTTAATTGCGGTTGCGCAGGATTTTGGTAGCTCTAAAGAAGCTAAGATTATGAAGACTATGATGTGGGCTCTATCCGAGTACTATATTGACAACCTCTCGGATGAAGTCCGAAAGGGCATGAAAGAGGTCGCATTGAAAGGATTACATACTGGAGGATACGCTCCTTTCGGGTATGATATAATCGATAAGCAGTATGTCATAAATGAAACTGAAGCCCATTATGTTCGCAAGATGTTTCAATGTGCGGCAGAAAAAAAAGGCTTCGTCGATCTGATAGATGAGATGGCGCGTAATGGCATTACCGGGAAAAGAGGAAAGCCGATAAAATATACCCAGATCTATGAAATACTTCGGAATAAAAAATACACCGGGGAATATGCATATAGTCTGGTAGAGGAAAAAGTGAGGACGGCCCGAAGGGAAAAGCCAAACGCCATAAAAATAGAAAATGCCCTGCCGAAAATAATCGACAAGGCATTATTTAATGAGGTGCAAGCTATTATGAACAGCAGAAAGCAAACCGGTAAAAAATCAAATTATCTATGTAGCGGGCTTGTGTATTGCGGCAAATGTGGGGCCAAAATGCATGGAACGACCACCAGACGAAAAGGCTATGAATATCGAAAGTATGTGTGCTCCGGGAAATGCGGAGCTGGCACTGTTGATATGGATAAAATCGATAACTTTATTAAGGAATATGTTTCAAAGCTTCTTTCGGATGAAACGCAGTCTATAATTGCAAATCGGCTTAGAGAATACGCAAAAGGTGAAAAATTCCGTATAAGTGAATTTAATCAAGGCATTAAAAAACAGATTGCCGAAAAGCAAGAAAAAATCGATGGCTATCTGGATGCCATAGGTAGAAAAGGGCTTCCAGACGAATTTATTATCGACATAAGTAATAAAATTTCGGCCCTGAAAGATGAAATTAAAAGTCTTCAGGAGCTGCCGATTCCAAAAGACTATACGGTCCCCCAGATTAAAAATTGGCTTGACAGTCTTAAGAAGAGCAGCAGCGACAGGGACACCGTCATCCTGCTTGTAGAACGTATAGAAGCAACAAAAACCGCCGTCAAGGCTAAATCTACCCTTGAGGCGGTCTTAAGTGAAATTGGTTGCGGAGGGAGGATTTGAACCTCCGACCTTCGGGTTATGAGCCCGACGAGCTACCGGACTGCTCCACTCCGCGTCGTTATTTAACTAGCCGGTTTCCTGCATGCACCATGATTTTATGGTGCCGGAGACCGGGATCGAACCGGTACGAGGGGTAAACCTCGCAGGATTTTAAGTCCTGTGCGTCTGCCTGTTCCGCCACTCCGGCCTGTGCCTTTCAA
>JAAYIU010000249.1 GCA_012523265.1 Bacteroidales bacterium
CTACCAATTACTACCAATTACCATCAATTACTACCAATTACCATCAATTACTACCAATTACCATCAATTACTACCAATTACCATCAATTACTACCAATTACCATCAATTACTACCAATTACCATCAATTACAAAAAATCACTACCAATTCCTATTCTACCTCCGCCAGCACCATCGCCGAAATGGATGGCACCGCTATCTTATCGTGTTTCAGCGTGCGCAAACCTTCGGGGTGCAAACCGTTTTCATCAAAAAAGAACGTCCATTTCCCGAAAGGGATTTGCACTATTTTTTCCTCATCATAGCTATTATAAACTACTACGACCTTCCGCCACGTATCGCCGTTGGCGTGATTTTTTAAGACAAAAACAATGACCCCGGGAAGATCCTTTTGTTCGACAAACTGCAGATTTTCCCGTATCTCGTCGGCGCTGGTCATCCTAAAGGCGGGATGCTCGCGGCGCAGGGTGATCAGGTCGCGGTAATAATCGAATACCGCGCTGTATTTTGCTTTGCGGCTCCAGTCGATCTGGTTGATGCTGTCGGGAGCGTTGTACGAATTCTCGACGCCCTGCTTGGTGCGCAGCATCTCCACGCCGGCATGAAGCAGCGGAATGCCCTGCGATGTGAGCACAATGGTGTTGGCCAGTTTGTGCCGGCGGATAAGCGTAGCCTCGCTGTCGTTGGGATTGGAGATGTGCAGCTTATCCAGCAGGGTGTGGTTGTCGTGCACCGACACATAATTTATCGTTTGCCACGGCTCCTGCGCCCAGGCGGTATCGGAGTAGCTCACCTGGCTGTAATCCACCTGCTGATGCGGCACCGAAGCCACAATGCCAAAGCGGACATCTTGCTGAAGGTTGCTGTTGCCGCTCACCCACCCTTTGGCTTCGTGATCGTTCCAGGCGCCTTTTATGCCGTCGCGGATGTCGTCGCTAAACACAGCGATGCTGTCGAGCTGCGCGACATTCTTCTTCAAGGCCAGTTGATCGTCGGGCAGCGGGCAGGCAGCGGCTGTCCACCCTTCGCCATGCAGGAAAATCGTCGGGTCGATGGCGTGTATCGCCTGGCTAATTGCGTTCATTGTTGCTATGTCGTGGATGCCCATCAAATCAAATCGGAAACCATCAATATGGTACTCCTCCACCCAATGCTTGAGTGAGCTGATCATAAATTTGCGCATCATGGGGCGCTCCGAAGCGGTTTCGTTTCCACATGCCGAAGCATTGCTAAACGAGCCGTCGGCATTTTGGCGGTAATAATAGCCGGGCACCATGAGGTTAAAGTTTGAATTTTCGGTTTTGCCGGTATGGTTGTACACCACGTCCATCACCACGCGGAGGCCGGCGTCGTGCAGGGCTTTTATGAGCTGCTTAAATTCGCGGATGCGGGTGGCGGGATCAGCAGCATCGGTGGAATAGGATCCTTCGGGAACATTGTAATTTTCGGGATCGTAGCCCCAGTTGTAGGCATGTTCGGAGTTGGCCTCGTCGATGGAACGAAAATCGAAAGCGGGCAAAATGTGGACGTGCGTTACACCAAGCTCTTTGATGTGATCGATACCGGTTTTAAGACCTTCGGCGCTGGTAGTTCCGGTTTGGCTCAGTCCGACAAATTTGCCCCGCTCCTTTGCGCCCGAAGATGGATGGATGGTCATATCGCGCACATGCAGCTCGTAGATGATGATGTCGTTATAATTTTCAAGCGGCGGCTTTTGGTCATTTTCCCATCCTTCCGGATTGGTAGTTAGCATATTTATGATGGCTCCACGGTGACCGTTTATTCCCACAGCATGGGCATAGATTCCGGGCGTTTCGTCGAGCCACTGCCCGTGTTGCTGTATCTGGAAAGTATAAAATTTCCCAAGCAAATCTTTTTCTACTGTCGCAGCCCAGGTGCCGGAAACGCCAGGCTGCAGTTTTATCTTTTCAAGCAACTCACCACCTGTTCCTTTTTTATAAATATTTACCCTGACAGCCTCCGCCGTGGGCGCCCACACTTTAAAAGTGGTTGCTTCGGGCGTGTAAGTCACCCCCAGGTCGACGCCGGCATAGGTTTCCAACGCATCGAAATTTGTTGTCTGCTTATCGGAAGTTTCGTTGCACGAAGTCATTATCACAAACATTATTACAAAAAGAAAAAGAAGTTGTTTCATTGTCATTAAATTAAAAATTCCTTAAAACATTTAATCTATTTGGGCTAAAGCCCACTGAAATTATTTTGCTTTTGCCCCCGGCCTAAAGGCCGGGGTTAATAATCTGGTGGCTATAAAATTTTATATCAGAGCCAATCCATTTATATTTTTTAGTAACAGATTTCTCTCCGCCAGCCGGCGGATCGAAATGACAGGCGGTATTCAGGATGTTGAGAGAGAAATCTATTGCATTCAATCATTTGAAAGAACGGGTCAGTGCATGCGTCAAATGTCGGAGGAGTAGCTATAAATATGAGCGAAACCCCAATAACTCTTATCTCAAAACAATCCAGGCAAGCTCCTGTGCGATGCGTTCGATTTTTTGCTGAAGCTTTCGCTGTTGCGTCATCAAAGGTATAATCTCATGCTCGGGCGCCTGCTTGAGGGTGGCAAGCATCTCATCAAATTTTTTCTCGAGCACGCGCAGCTTCATCGAGAGCAGCGCATGGGTAACGGCCATCGGTAACTGTTGCGATTCATCCTTCACCTTTATCTTCACCCGCTCCCAGTTGTTGAGTTCGTAGCGCGAGGTAAGCATGGTTGCCGCCAAAGTAGAGATTACCTTGTCGGGATTGTACAAAAAGAAAGTCTCGTCGGGCATTGTACCGGCATCGATGGAAGCTGCTGTGATGTCGAATACTTTCTGGTACAATGGGTTTCTGAATTGCAGCTCGTCGCGCCGCAAATCGTTGACGATATAGCTTGCCACCGGAAATTCGTAAATCTCCACCTGCTCTTTGTTTTTTACTTCAAACCTAAGCACCTGCTGCGGGTAGCGCATCAGCAGGCGGATGATGTCTTTTTCCTGATATTCGGTGGAGAAGAAGTCGAACTCACTTTGCTGGGCAGGCTCAGGTTTCAGCGGGACAAGCACTTTTTCGGGCGCCACCGTTCCCTGCTCTTTTATCTTGCGATCGAAGTTGCGCCGACTGATTTTGTTAAGCTCATTCATCAGGGTGGTCTCTTCCATTTGCAAAATGGCCGAGCACTCTTTCAGGTAGACCGACTGCACGATCTTGTCGGGGATCAGGGCTATCGACTGCACGATCTCGCTGATCAGCGTAGCTTTTTTCAGCGGGTCGCCATCGGTTTCGTCGAGGAGCAGCCGTGTTTTAAAAAAGATAAAGTTGGCGGCATTTTTCTGAAGGAAATCCTCGACTTCGCTCGAACGGTGTTTGCGTGCAAAAGAATCGGGATCGTCGCCTTCGGGGAAAAGTACGATTTTAACATCCAGACCCTCTTCGAGCACCATATCTATTCCTCTGAAAGCTGCCTTTATCCCCGCGCTGTCGCCGTCGTAGAGTATGGTGATGTTGCGCGTGTAGCGCTTGATAAGTTTTATCTGTTCGGTGGTGAGCGAAGTTCCCGACGAGGCCACCACGTTGGTGATGCCTGCCTGATGCAACGAAATTACGTCGGTGTAGCCTTCTACCAGATAGCAATTGTTGTTGTCGATAATGGCGGCGCGGGCGTGGTTGATGCCGTAGAGCACATTGCTCTTGTGGTAAATCTCCGATTCGGGCGAGTTTACGTATTTGGGTATCTTTTTGTCGGCCGACAAAGTGCGCCCGCCAAATCCCAGCACACGTCCTGAGATATTCTGAATCGGGAAAACCACCCTTCCGCGGAAGCGGTCGTACATCTTCTGCTCTTTTACGATTGTAAGCCCGGTAGCCTCGAGGTACTTTTTGTCGTAACCATTGGCGATGGCATGATCGGTAAAGTTGGTCCATTCGTCGATGGCATAGCCGAGCAGAAACTTCTTGATGATGTCGTCGCGAAAACCGCGCTCTTTAAAATAGCTTAGCCCGATGGCTCTTCCCTGCTCATTATTGTAGAGATTATCAGCAAAATATTTGGCGGCAAAGTCAGAAACATGATAGAGGCTCTCCTGCTCATTGAGCGCCTGCACCTGCTCGGGAGTTTGTTCTTCTTCCTGAATCTCGATGTTGTATTTGCGCGCCAGGTATTTCAGCGCTTCGGGATAGCTGAAATGCTCGTGCTCCATCACAAAGTTTACGGCATTGCCGCCTTTGCCACAGCCAAAACACTTGTAGATGCCCAGCCGTGGAGAAACGGTGAAGGAGGGCGTTTTTTCGTTGTGAAACGGGCACAAACCCAGCAGGTTGGCGCCGCGCTTTTTGAGCGTTACAAAGTCGCCCACCACCTCGTCGATGCGCGCCGTTTCAAGAATATTTTGTATGGTGTCTTTATCAATCAAAACAGAAGTCTAAGATGAAGCAACTTTAATAAAACCATCCAACAGACGATTCTGTGTTGATAACATAATCTTTAGCGTTTTGATTATCACAATTCAAAAACAAATTCGATTTCAACACCACAGGAGTTTCCCATTATTATTCACATCCTCCAATTTCTACCTTTTATCCACTACATTTCAAAATTTTGAATAATATCTTCAAGCTCGTTCATTTTAAAAGGTTTGGTCATGTATCCGTCCATGCCCACCTCATGGCATTTTTCCTGATCTTCGCGTGTGGCGTTGGCCGTGAGGGCTAAGATTATGGCAGGCCGCCGGCTTTTGTCGCCCCGCTCCCACTGCCTGATTTTGCGCGTGGCTTCGTAACCATCCACTAACGGCATTTGTATGTCCATGATGACGAAATCAAAATGAGATGCCTTCACCATTTCCACTGCCATTTGTCCGTTGTCGGCAAGTTCAAATGAATAGCCGCTTCGCTTCAGCGTAGTAGCCACCACCTTCTGGTTGAGTATATTATCTTCTACTACCAATATTTTGTAATCTTTCCTGCTCTCTTCCTGTTCGGGGATTTTACGTTCGAGCGACAGCCTGAAACCAAAAAGAGCCTGACCCTCCATTTTTTCGGTAAAGATAATCTGTGTCTGTAATTTCTCCGCCAATACTTTTGCAAAACCTATGTGCAACAATATCCGGGCAGGCAGATGGATGCTTTCTTTCAGGCGACTTTTATTACCATCCAAAATCTGATGTGCAACATCGGCGGGAATCTGCGCCTGCGCGCTCTGAATACTGAAAGCAAGTTTTAAGGTATTTTTCTCAGTTTTTGCCGGTTGCAGCGAAACGCGTATTGTTCCGCTTTGTGTGAAAAAACATGTCGTCATCAGCAAATGAAACAGCAAATCGCCGATGGCCGATTTGTTTCCTTTCAGCCCGTGGGTGAGTGGCTCCGCATCTGCCATCTCTGCCCGCACACCATATTTCCAATCTCTTGCAGCATGCACCCTCGCTATTACCTTTTCGGCCAACTGCTGCGGATCGAACCAGCTAAGCTGCGGTGGCTCCTGCGATGCCTCCAACTTGTTCAGCAGGTATAATTGTTCGAGCATTTGCTGCAGCTCTTCGGCAAGATATGCCACATGCTCAGCCTGTCGTTGGATGCCTTCGTCCTGCAGCGGCATCAGCCGGTCGATCTCCCGAATTAGCATGTTTGTATTTTCAGCAGCGCTCTTCCCGATGGCAGCCATAAAAGATGCTTTCGCTGCAAGCTGTTCGTCGGCATGGCGGCGCAAACGCTGCAAGTCTTCGCTGCTCTTCACCTCCGCTGTAATGTCGCGCATCACCACCTGATATCCCGTAAGTTCATAATTGCTGTTGTAGAG
>JAAYIU010000086.1 GCA_012523265.1 Bacteroidales bacterium
ACTTACAAGATTGTTCATAAATTTTTAACTCATTGCTATTGTGACAGTTACAAGGCCATCTTATGAACAGCTCCAAACCTGAATTTTTATGCCTAATTTTGCCAAAACCTTTTTAGACTGGACTCATCTTTGTTTTAATAAAACATAAAATTAATGATCACTCCCACACTCGTTTTCGCCATCATCCTGGCCATCGTTATTGCCGATTTCGCTTTTGAGCGCTGGCTCGACTACCTGAATACCACCCGCTGGTGCGACGTGCTGCCGGAGGAGTTGCGCGGGATTTATGATGAAAAGGCATATCAGAAGTCACAGCAATATCAGCGCGTCAATCATCGGTTTGGGATGATCACCTCTACCGTAAGTTTTGTCGCGTTGTTGGCCATGCTTTGGTGGGGCGGCTTTGCCTGGCTCGACGCCTGGCTGCGGCAGTTTACCGAAAACCCCATTTGGCTGGCGCTCCTGTTTTTCGGCGTGCTTGCCGTTGCCTCTTCCATCATCTCGCTGCCTTTCAGCATTTACGACACCTTTGTAATCGAAGCTCGTTTTGGTTTTAATAAAACCACGCCCCGCACTTTTGTGCTCGATCTGCTCAAGGGAGCACTGCTCGGTGCTGTGGTTGGTGGCGGGCTGCTGGCGCTTATCGTCTGGATTTATCTGCTGAGCGGCGCCTGGTTTTGGTTGATTGCCTGGGGCGTGGTGGTGGTGTTCAGCGTTTTTATGACGCTGTTTTATTCCAATCTCATCGTGCCTTTATTTAATAAACAAACGCCCCTTGCCGCCGGCGAGCTGCGCGATGCCATCGAGAGATTTGCTGCACGCGCGGGGTTTCATCTCAAAAACATTTACGTCATCGACGGATCGCGGCGCAGCACCAAAGCCAACGCCTACTTTACCGGGCTGGGCGCCAAAAAACGCATCGTGCTCTACGATTCGCTTATCGAAAAACATACTACCGACGAGCTGGTGGCAGTGCTGGCGCACGAAATAGGTCATTACAAAAAGAAGCACACCCTGCTTGGGTTGCTGCTGGGCATTGTGCAAACGGGCATCACCTTTTTTCTTTTGTCGTTGTTTCTCGGCGAGCCGGTTCTCACGCAGGCGCTGGGTGTCGAAACGCATAGCTTTCATATGGCAGTTCTGGCCTTCGGGCTTATCTATGCGCCTGTCTCGCTGTTGACGGGCATCGCAATGAATATTATCTCGCGCCGCAACGAGTTTGCTGCCGACCGCTTTGCTGCCGACCACTTTGCGGCAGCGCCGCTCATGTCGGCGCTCAAGCGTCTTTCTGCCGACAACCTGAGCAACCTGCGCCCGCATCCTGCCGTGGTGTTTGTGCACTATTCGCATCCGCCATTGCTACAGCGGCTTGCAGCTCTGGAGTCATCAAAAAAATGAAACGGGTTCAGCAAACCCTGAAAGGTTACGCTCGGGCTGTAGCCCGCAATCTTTTCACATCAATATCTTTCCATGAGCTTATTATAGCATTCTATTTATTTGGGCTAAAGCCCGGTGAAATTTTTCGCCATTTGACCCCCGGCCTAAAGGCCAGAGTTAGTAATCAGTCGGCAACAAAATTTTATATCAGAGCCTTTGGGAGTTGCCTTATTGTCATTTGGAATTTGTTTTATTGTCATTTGGAATTTAAAAACTGAAACCTCTCGTGGTTCTTTTCTGAAAAAACATTAAAAATCAATCATTTCATTGCCGTCGGTTGCTACCTGATGAAGAATAGTGTTACTTTTGATACGTCACAAAAAAACTACAGATCATGAAAAATCCGATAATTATCATTGGCATGCCGCGATCAGGAGCTTCATTTGTTTCCGAACTGTTGCATCTTTCCGGCATTTTTATGGGCGCCGACCGCAGCCACAACGGCGAGTCGCAGCTCTTTGCCGACATCAACCACTGGATATTTGCCCAGGCGGGAGCTACCTGGGACAACCCCTACAACATGCAGTTTATCGATGAAGATTTTAAATCCAAAGTGGCTAAAAATCTGCGGCGACAACTCAAAGGCAAGAGCTTACGCCAATACCTGGGCGACGAGCGGAAAGGCTACCGAAACTTCGAGCGCATCGATTTCGACTGGGGCTGGAAAGACCCGCGCAGCACCTTCACGCTCGAAATATGGAAGATGCTCTTCGAGGATGCGCGCATCGTACATGTGTTCCGCAATCCGATAGATGCCGCCGAGAGCCTGCGACGTTACAGCATGGAATATCAGAAAATACATTTGAAATCCTTTTTGGGAGGTTTTAAAAGAAACCGCCTGGCCCGCAAACTAAGCCACCAGCGCCTCTACGATTTCTCCTTGCGCGCCCTGCACTTCGACGAAGGATTTAAACTTTGGCAGCAATACATCACCGAAGCCAACCGCGTACAGGAAGCTACAGGTTTTCCGACATGGCACCTCCGATTCGAAGACCTTTTGCAGGAACCACAATCCGAAATCGAGAAACTCTTTGCCTTCCTCGGCTTCAAAGTTCCCGACGGCATCTACAAAGAGGTGGAAGAGAAAATTTCTAAAAAGAAAATCTTTGCCTTCACCAACGATAAAACCCTCTGCGAATATTACCAAACCATCCGCAACCAGGCGTTGGTAACGGAGATGAATTACCACGATATCGGGTAGGTTCACAAGGAAACCACAAAAATATTTCGCTTAGCGCAAAAAAATTTTCGAAAAAAGTTTGTCGGGAACAAAAAGGCTATATCTTTGCAGCCGTTTTGAAAACGAAGTTCTCGATAAAAATCATGGTCCGGTAGTTCAGTTGGTTAGAATGCCTGCCTGTCACGCAGGAGGTCGCGAGTTCGAGTCTCGTCCGGAC
>JAAYIU010000119.1 GCA_012523265.1 Bacteroidales bacterium
GAGCGAGTTCAACATCAACAGGTATCTCGACGAATTTTGCTACAGGATTAACCGCTCTCAGATGAAAAATAATGTGTTCAATAATATTATTGGCAGGATGGTAGCAGCTGACAAAATCTACCAGACCTAATTAGTATGTAGTTGACTATTGACCTCTATTAAATTTATTAAATAAAAAAACAACACACCTATAACACCCCAGAACCCCCGCCTTTACGATACGCTGAGCGAGGCCATCGAAGGGCTGAAGAAGCGCGGATACATCTATAATTTTAAACTTACCCGCCATGGGCTGGAATGTGCTGAACCCAAGCTGCAACTACGCCCTGAAGATTTTGATGTGGACGAGTTTCACCGCTTCGAAGGCGAGAGCAATCCGGCCGACAGCAGCGTGGTGTATGCCGTCTCTTCGCGCGATGGCATCAAAGGCGTGATTACGGATGCTTATGGCGCTTATGCCGAAGGGCTTTCTTTTGAGATGCTCGACAAACTTCGCATGCATTGACGCAAGGCGCCTGGCGCTGAACACCACAAGTGGGGCATGATGTGGGGCAAACTCTTCACACCCATCTGCCACACTTCTCACTATTGTTAGTGTCATAATTTTTTTAATGAATTGCAAATCAATCGATTGAATTAATGGGCGGCGCCTGGCACAAGATTTTCAAGTGATACGATATTATTCACAATTAAAACTTACAACTATGAACAAATTGCAAGTAAAAGGAAAATGGAATGTAGTAAAAGGCAAGCTGAAAGAAAAGTACGGCGACCTTACCGATGATGATCTTACTTACCTGGAAGGACAGGAAGATCAATTGCTGGGTAAGCTTCAGCAACGTACCGGCCGCGCCAAACAAGAGCTAATCGACGAAATCAACAAAATGTAAGACCCACACAGCATGAGGGCACTGCTTTTTATCATTGCTGCAATATTGTTGGTTGGCTGGATCATTGGCCTGATATTTAAAATCATCGGAGTTTTTATCCATGTGTTGTTGGTGCTGGCTGTTGTAGCTATTGTTGCAGCCTTCATCAAAAACTGGCGAAAAGATTAGTCGATCCGGAGCTGGTAATGAAGGAGCTGGTAATGAAGCAGCGCCAAAAAAAAAGCGGAGTCATGAGAATGGCTCCGTTTTTTGTTGGCATTATTTCACATTTTGTAAAAAGGCACCAAAACCCAATGCAAGCGTATCAAAGAAACGATTCGTAATCACTCCGCCTTCTTCCTTTTAGCTTCATTAGAAACGGCATGCTCTTTCGACTTTTCTACCTTTTCACCGTCTTCGTTCACCTGCACAATTTTAAAAGGCACAGCAAAATTCAGCGGCTCATTGTCGTGGTTGTAGAACAGCGAAAATTGCCTGGCAAGCTCTACGCCAAAATAGAAGATAAAGGCGGCATAATAGATCCAGATAAGAATGACGATAAACGAGCCAATAGCGCCATAAACCACGCCCATGTTGCTGCTTCCGATGATCATCCCGATGGCTATTTTGCCAACCGAAAATAATATTGCCGTAAAAATTCCGGCAAACCACGACGCGTTCCAGTGCACTTTTACATCAGGCAGGTAGCGATAGATAATAGTAAAAATGGTGGCTACGATGGCCAGCGATATCACCAGGTTGACAATTTGAGCCAAAACCGTCAGGTCGGGGCCGAAATGGCTCGACAGAAAATCGCGCAAAAAAGCAATGGATGCATCAATGATCAGCGACACCAAAAGCAGAAATCCCAGACTCAATATTACGCCAAAAGAGAACAACCGATCGCGCAGGAGTTTCAGGATATTCATCTTGATATTGCTCTTCACCTGCACGCGCCAGATGTAGTTGATGGAGCTTTGCATAATGCCAAAAAGGGTGGTGGCTGATACCAAAAAAAAGATGATCCCGACAATGGCGCCGATGCCGCTGTCTTTGGTGATTTCGTAGTTATCGATGGCGTTTTGCAGCACCTGGCTGCTCTCTTGTCCGATGAGTGTGTTTAGCTCCTCGAAAAGTTTGCCGCGCATGGTGTCGTCGCCTACAATAAAGCCAAACAGGGAGATGATAATGATGAGGATGGGCGCCAACGAAAAAGAGGCAAAATAAGCTGTGGTGCCCGCCAGATTGAGCGGGTTGTTGCTGCCAAAGTTGAGCGCAGCATGTTTGGTTATTCCGTAATAATCCTTCAGCTTGCGTTTGATTCGTTTCTTTTTCATACCGGCGTTTATCAAAATGCAACTTTAATACCCAGCCCCGGATCGGGCGAAAAATGAACCCCGCCTTCGGTGTTGATTTCTATAAAAGGCTTTAGGTCGAGGCTGAAAGCAATTGGCACGTTAGGGATTTTATATTCTAATCCTACAATTCCATCGATGCCCAATCCCAGGTCGCCGCCGTCTTCGTCGTAATAATGGTCGTACCAAGAGGGGCCTCTGCCATCGAAGTCGTCGCCATAAAAACTCACATGGCCGCCCCCGCCATAATACCAGTTAAAACCAGGCTCGTTGAAGGCAGGAACATGTTTTTCCCAAAGTACGGTTACACTTAGCCCATGATACCAGAAGCCAACAATACCCTCGATGGCCGAGGAGGGGTTCATTTTTTTAAGGGTCAGTCCTGATGTGCCGCCCGTGCGCAGGCCAATGGCAAAATCGTATTGCGCCATTGCGGTAACGCTGCTCAATAAAATTGCAAAAGTTAAGATGCTTATTTTCTTCATTGATATAATTTTTAAAAGTTTCGGCACCAATGGCCAAAAATGTGCCGCCAGCAAGTTTTTCCATAGTAATACATTGAAAGCGCGCAGCCACAGGCTTTCTGAGTTACTTCCCCAAAATGGTCTCTTTTGTGGATTAATAGCCTCAAGTGTGGAACATTGTTATCAGCAAAAAGGCTGGTGTGGCATCGCACAACGGCATGGATTCTTAAAATAAAACTCTTACTGCCAGCAGGATAGGTGTTTTATTGTGTTGATTGTAAATGTTGATGGCATAATAATTAAGCATATTACCACGATTTCGAATGCCAAAATTTAAATCAAAAATGAAGACACGAAATTTTGCGATACTCTTTTTTACCATTAGTTTTTTATTTGCGGGTACTTTGGTAGCACAGGATTTGTCGGGTGTAAAGGCAGGTATCAATCTGTCGTCCATTACCGGCGACAGCGACGCGAATAAAGATCTCAAGGCCGGCCTCAGCGTGGGCGTTTTCACCAGATTGCCTCTTGCTGATATGTTTGCCATTCAGCCGGAGTTGCTCTACAATTCCAAAGGGGTAAAGTATAATTACGACAACGCTTTTGTAAATGGTGAAACCAAATTCAATCTGCACTACATCGAGCTGCCTGTAAAGCTGGTTTTTGAAGTCACCGATAATTTTGACATCCAGTTTGGTCCTTATCTGAGTTATTTGGTTCAAGCCAAAGTAGAGAGTGACGCCGAGGTGCTTGGTTTCTTCGATATCAGCAACGATGAAGAGCTTGACCGCGACTACTTCAATCCGTTCGACTATGGCCTGACGGGTGGCATCAACTTCAACTTTAGGCCGTTGCTCATTGGCGTCAGCTACAGCCTCGGCCTTCATGCCATCGCCAAAGACGACAAAGCTGCCGAAGCCATGATTGGTGATGGGAAAAACAGCATTTTACAACTTCATCTTGGAATTTTATTTTAAACCTATAATAATAAATTATTATGCTAAGTCTTGCAATTATCTTTTTAATCGTAGCCCTGGTGGCAGCGTTATTCGGATTTGGAGGCATTGCCGCCGGAGCCGTCGAAATAGCCAAAATCATCTTCTTCATTTTTGTTGTCCTGTTGTTGCTTTCGCTAATAGTTGGCGGAGTAAGAGGCTTCAAATAGAAATGATTTAATTCATTAATTTTTAAACCTTTAAAAAATAAATAACATGAGTAAAATAAATGTAGTAGCCGGTTTTCTTGCTGGTGCAATTGCCGGTGCAGTAATGGGATTGTTGATAGCTCCCGACAAAGGATCTAAAACCGCCCAAAAACTCAAAGAGACCATGAAAGACGTTTCTCGCTCGGTAGCCGACACTTTTGAGAGCCAGAAAGAATATCTCGAAAGTCAACTGAACAAGTTCAAAAAAGATGTTCAGGCCGAAAAAGACGACGTGCGGCGCACCGCTGCCGAAGCCGCCAATGTAGCCGGCAAAAAGGCTGGTGGTACCAATGTGAATATGTAAAAACCCTTCACGAATCAATTATTAAAAAACAACTTCATTTTTTAGTCTCTGATAACAAAACCTCTTAAAACCAATTATTAAAAACCAGCAATGTTGAGTTTGATTTTATTCCGACCCCTTATTATCAACTCACTATATCGTCCCCCCCTAATGCCTGCGCCAATCTACTCCCCCATAGATTGGCGCTTTTTTTTATCTAAATGTATTGTGGCAAGTCATCAATCGTCAGTGGGCAGTTGGCTTCGCAAGAGATGCCAGCCTTATAAAGGATGGAAGCCCGTTCCGCTCCCTGCGCCCCGCGTCCCGCGCCCTGCCTCATTTTTTACCAATGGAACGCATCATCTGCTCCCACATATTTTTTATCTCTCCCTTTCGGGGAATAAAATCGCTGCGGCCGATGATCATTTCGCGGGCAAAAAACATGACCACGATAAGGCTTGTAAAAGAATAGGAAATGCTCGTAGCCCAGCCGGCGCCGGTAATCCCCAACGCCGGAATCATCATACTATACAAGATTAGAGCTACCACCAGCCCGGCAAAGGAGGCGATGGTGTTGACGTGGTATTTCCCGGTGCCTGAAAAATAATGACCTACGATGAGTGCCACGTTAAACAGCAATACGCCCGGCGCCAACGAAAAGATCACGGCACCCACCTGCCCGAAACCCGGCCCAAACAGCCATACAAAAAATGCCGGTGGCAGAAAAATTAACACCAGCAGCAGCACAGCGCTGAGCACCAATGCCGCCAGCGTGAGTTGCACGGTGAGCTTTTGCGAGTGACCCTTGTCGGTGCTGTTGGCAATATGCGCGTATTGCACCATGCTGATGCTGCGACTTACCAGCCATATCGATTCCACCAGCGAGGTGCCGTTGGAATAAATGCCCACTTCGGCTTCGCCATACAAGCTGTTGAGCCAGTAGTAGCTCATCCTGAAACTAAGCAACTGTGCGATGTGTGCCAACTGATTGAGCAACCCGTAGTGCAGCATCTGATACGAAGCAGCGCGGTATTCTTTCCAAGCCACACGTCGCAAACCCTCAGCATGGCGGCGCAGCAGGTGCAGGCTCAACACAAATGCGCTTCCGAAAGCAATGTACAAAGTGATGATGTAACTTTGGATCGTGGCAAGCCCGGCGATATAAAAAAACACCACCAGACTTAACGCACTTATCACCACCTGCAACAGCATGATAGCGTTGGACTGTTTTATCTTTTCTTTTCCGATAAGGATGGAAGCATTGATAGACGTAAAGCCATTGATGGCGGCCAGGACAACCACGTGCAGGATCATTGGCTGCGGCACCAGATCGAATCCTTTTATTACAAAATAAAAAACCACGCTGTTGGCTGCAGCCCAAAGATAGGCGGGTGCTGCCAGCATCTGAAAATGAAAACGCGGCGTGAGATATACCAGCGCGCCACCGCCCATCAGATTAGCAAAAACCAGGATGTAGGTGATGCTGACGAGCACAAGACTCTGCACCCCTTTTCCATCGGTGCCCAAAGCCCGCGAAACCATCACCGCTATCAGCAGATTGATAACCGCTATGGCCACACGCGTACCGAAGGTATTTATGATCTTGTTGAGCACAGCATCTGATGTTTTATCACAAAAAAAAACTGTGAAGGAAATCTTTTGTGACTATTTAGTTTTTCGTGCTACCTTCTGATAAACTTCAAAAAGGGAGCGTCCGATCACGTCGTTGCTGAAATGTTTTACGGCGTAGCGTCGGATGGTTTGGCTCTGGTAGCGGTTCAGATTATCCAATGTATCGTTGAGTGCAGTGGCAAATTCCTCTTCGTCGCCGGCAGTGGTGAGTTGTCCCAGGCGTTCGTCGAGGTGCTCGTGGATGCCGCCCACGCGTGTAGAAACTACCGGCACGCCGCAGGCATAACTTTCGAGGATTACCACCGGCAGGTTCTCGAAGTAGCTGAACATGATCATCAGGTCGGCCTGCTGCAAAAGCTCTACCAGCTCCTGGCCTTCTTTGAGACCTGCAAATTTTACAACCTTATCGGTAAGATGCATTTCGTCGGCGAGCTGGTGCATTTTATTAAAATCTTCCCCATCGCCTATCAGCGTTAGCTCAAAGTCGTTGCGCTGCTGGCTTAGCGTTTTCATCACGCGCAGGATGCCTGAAATATTTTTTTGTTTGTCGGTAAAACACGAGAGATGCACCATCTTTTTTCGCTGCCGCGGGCTTTTGCTTTCTGCCGGTGCAAATTTTTGAATATCCACCACATTAGGAATCACCACATAATTACTGTTGCGCAACTTGTTGTCGATCATGGCATCGCGCAGGTTGGCTGTAACGGGGAGCACTGCCGCAGCGTGTCGCACCACGCGCTGGGTGGCAAGTTTCCGAAACGTGCCGCTATAGGTGTCCATGTTGGGCAGGTAGCGCGTCCAGTGTTCGGTAATTACGTAAGGAACTCCATGTATCATTTTGTTGAGGCGCGCTATCACACCCAGGCGCGTGAGCACATGCACGTGCACCAGATTTTCACGTCCGCGCTCGCGCCGTATCAATCTGATGCCTTTAAAATGGCTGATTGCAAAACGCCAGGTATTTACCAGATTGGCCAGAAACGCCGGCTTCATGGTAGATTTTTTAAAATAAATGCGCTTCGTAAACAGACCATTTTCGGAGTGTACGATTTCGTAAGTTTTGCCTTGTAGTTTATCGTCGGCGTGTACGTAAAGTACCGAAATATCTACATGCGGCGACACAGCCAGTCCGTGGCGTTCGATGAAAAGTCCCATCATCGGGTCGTAGCGGTGCGGGTACCAGCGGGGCAGATACAAAATGTGGAGGCGCGATGCCTGTGCTTGTTTCATAAGCGAACTAACGGTTTTAGAATCAGTTATTTAGTTTTTCTGTTGTGTCGTGTTCAATATTTCAAATTTCATAATAATAATCAATGTCGTCCTCTCATCTCTCATCTCTCATCTCTATTTTCATCACCTTCTCCACAGCCTCCAAAGCATTGCGTAAGCGCTGTTCTCCAATTCCGCTGACGATCGTGTAAGGAAAACGGTATTTTTCGAGCGCTTCACGATACAGCTCAAAAAGCATTTCACGCTGGTGCGGATGTTCGCGCAGCGCATCATATTCCCACGGCAGGTCGATGTCGGTGAGCAGATACAAGTCGAAATTTTGCTGTTGCAGATTTTCGTCAATCCATTCGTGACAACGATCATATTTTACTTCGCACCAGATTTTGGTGACAAGCAGCTCGGTATCGCTGAAAAGCAAACCGGAAGATAATTCTTCGAAAGCCTGCTGAGATTTTTGTTGCTGTTGGGCAATGTGCAGGATGTCGTCGAAAACGTAGTCGCGGCCAAGCTGCTGCAAATAATGACGCGCATATTCCGGCACCCAGAGCGTATGATAATGTGCCGCAAGCTGCCTGGCCAACATCGACTTGCCCGTCGATTCGGGACCGGTGACCGCTATTTTTATCAGATTGCGCATTGCTGTTGTTCTTTTACTTTTTTTCGCCACTCGATGTAGCCCCACACTGCCAGCACCAGAAATACCGTAAACTGAAAGCTGGTGAGGGCAAGCCCTTTATAAAAATAGAGTGGTATCGACACCAGATCGCCGATGATCCAGAAAATCCAGTTTTCGACTTTCTTGAGCGCCATCAGCCACATGCCCACGATAAATATTGCCGTGGTTGCCGAATCCCAGGCAGGCACAGTGCTGTCGGTGTATTGCGAAAGCACAAAATACAAAACCACAAAAAACACGATGGTGCCGACAATGCTCAGCAGGTGTTGTTTTGCAGTGTTGTAACTAATGGCGATGGTTTGCTGCTCGCTGTCCTGGTGCGTCCAGTTGTACCAGCCATACACGCTCATCAGAAAGTAAAAACCGTTGATGCCCATGTCGGCGTAAAGGCCGGCAAAGTAACAGATGTAAACGTAGATGAGCACTGAGATAATGCCGGTGGGAAACACCAGAATATTTTCCTTGCGGGCATACCATACGCTCAGCAACCCGAACAGCACAGCCACTGCTTCGAGCCAGGTGGTGTGGGTAAGGTTTTGGTATAAAAGATCAAAAAAATCGCTCACGGAGATGCAGTTTATCGAAGATCGGCGTTGATGATCTTCATCACAAAGATGGAGTGGGGAAGCTCAAACGATTTGTAAATCTCGTCGGTGAGCACCTGCATCACCTGGCGGTACTCTCCGAAAATCTGCGTGCTCATGTGGTTGGTTTCTACCCTTAGTCCTTCGTGCTTGTTGATGCGGGCAATGAAATCTTTGATAGGTGCAATGTATTCCGCTTTGAGCGGATAATAACTTACTTCGACAGAAATATTCATTGTTTTATTTTTTTAATAAAAAAGACAAAAAACGATACCGGCAAAAGTAGGAAAAAGCCGGGTAGCATCGCAGGCATGTAGGGATTTGGAAGTTTTGATTTTGTGACATGAATATTCTGTTTATCTTTGCGCCCGTAAAAAAAAGGAAAAACGGTCCAGTAGCTCAGTTGGATAGAGCAGCAGCCTTCTAAGCTGCGGGTCGTGGGTTCGAATCCCGCCTGGATCACGAGGAAATGCGCGTTGTAATAGATTTTATTACAACGTATTTAAGTTTTTAAAGTGATGACATTTAAGAATATACTTATCACCGGAACAGGAAGTTATGTTCCTGAGCGCGTGGTTAAAAACGAGGATTTTGCTGTTAATCAGTTTTTCGATGTAGAAGGGGTAGCTTTTGCCGAACCGCATGCCGAAATCAGCGAAAAGTTTCGCGCCATCACTGGGATAGCGGAACGTCGCTATGCCGCCGACGATCAGGTGTGCAGCGACCTTGCCACCCTTGCAGCACAAGAGGCAATAAAAGATGCAAACATCGACGCCGAAACGCTCGACCACATCATTGTGGCGCACAACTTTGGCGACGTGCCTGTGGGCACAGTTCAAACCGACATGCTGCCCAGCATTGCTTCAAAAGTGAAAAACAAGCTCGAAATCAGCAATCCTAAATGTATTGCCTACGACGTGGTATTTGGCTGCCCGGGCTGGATTCAGGGCACCATTCAGGCTCGCTCGTACATGCAGTCGGGGCTGGCAAAGCGCTGCCTGGTTATTGGCGCCGAAACACTCTCGCGCGTAATCGACAAAAACGACCGCGACTCGATGATCTATTCCGATGGCGCCGGCGCCACTGTGATGGAAATCAGCGAAAGCGACCAGCCCTATGGCATGCTTTCCACCAGCATGGCCACCTACTCCAACAAAGAAGCTTATTACCTGTACCGTGGCCCCGGCTACCAAAAAGGCTCAAGCCCGGAGATTAGTTACATGAAGATGCTTGGACGCAAAATCTATGAGTTTTCGCTCACCCACGTGCCCGATGCCATGCAGGAGTGCCTCGACAAATCAGGACACACCATCGACGAGGTGAAGAAAATATTCATCCATCAGGCCAACGAGAAGATGGACTTCGAGATCGTAAAACGCTTCTATCGTCTTTACAAAATCCGTCAGGCTCCCGAAGGCATCATGCCCATGAGCATCAGCAAGCTGGGAAACAGCTCGGTAGCAACCATCCCCACGCTCTACGATCGTATCCTCAAAGGTACCTGCCTCGAAAAACACGACCTGCACCAAGGCGACCTGCTCCTCTTTGCCTCCGTGGGCGCCGGCATGAACATCAACTGCCTCGCCTATCGGTACCAGGGGGGAAAGCAGTAGGCAGAAAGCTGAGGTGAGAAAGTAGGTAGTAGGTAGTAAAAAAAGGAAATGGTTGGCAGGCGTTGGGTTTTTGTTTTACGAATTATGATGTGATTGAATCCTGAACGCTGAATTTCATCCGAAGCCGGGCAATATCAATTGCAGAATAAGCTGACAAAAATTTAGAAGTTGGAAGAGGTGAGGAGTTGTTAAAATTAACGCGCTTAATTTTTATACCAAAATAGCATGTCAAAAATTGACGATGAAAAGTACCTTCGCCTAAATGGACGAAAGCTGTCCATCGACCGATGCCTGGTGGCTGATGGAGACCAAAATGAACTTTTGCCGCTCAGAGTTTTTCAAAAACTAACTGGCTCATCTTTAATCATCTGAATTTTTTGCCTGCCACTTTTCTGCTTTTCCATTTTTCCTATTTTTGCTTTTTGTCGAACTTTTAAAAAACAACAACATATGGCAAAACAAGGTAAAGGAAAAAAGGTGCGGATGGACAATCAGGAGGGTTTCGTCAGGCTTAAGGCACGTTCGTTGCCTATCGACACGTGTTGGATAAGTGAGGATTGGGACGATACAGGATCGGCCTACACCATTGTTTCGCGTAGACATCCCAACGGCAACATCACCCTCGGAGTTTATTATGTGGATTTACTTTGTCTTGGAGTAAAACAAACGCAAATTCTCTACAATTTAACGGCGGACGAATATGAAAAAGCCCTAAAGATAGTGCGTGGTTCTATTGAAATAGAGAAAGCTGATTATCAGCTCGTGCATGATCTTATTTATGCCAGTGTGGCGTATGCGAAAAAATTTGGTTTTGAGCCGGACGAGGAGTTTGCGCTTTCTCACTATCTGCTTGAGGAGGATACTGCCGCACAGCGGGAATACGACATAGATTGCGGCGTGGGGGGGGAACCGATGTTTGTACCTGGTAAACTCGATAACGATGCACACGCTGCCGAAATTCTGGCGCAGCTCGAAAAAACAGCAGGACCAGGTAATTATTACCATCCCGGTCACATGCCGACGATGGACACCCTTGAAATGCTAATCGATGGCCTTAGTGAGATGACGAAAAGTTTCGGGGTATATGAAGAGGTAATTAAAAATTCCACGACTTTTCAGTTTAAAATCCAGATAAAAAACATCAAGAAACCGCCGGTGTGGCGTCGGGTAACGGTGCCATCGTATTTCACTTTTTTGGAATTTCACCATGTAATCCAGGGCGCTTTTGGATGGGACTCTTGCCACCTGTATAATTTTTCGCCCGATGGCTGGGGGTCTGATCTGATGATTGAAGAAATTGATGAGGCGAACGACAATCTTTTTGGTAGCAAACACGATTACCATCTGGAGGCTATGTTCACCAGACTGATGGATATTTTTATAAAAGAAGGACAGCGCTTCGTCTACATCTACGATTTTGGCGACGACTGGCAGCATGCCATTACATTGGAAAAGATTATTCCGGAGGTTACAATGGTGCCAACATGCATGGCTGGCAAAGGAGCTTGTCCGCCCGAAGATTGCGGAGGGCCATTCAGATACCAGGCGATAAAAGAAATTCTGACCGATAACAAGCATCCTGAATACGCCACGATTGCCGAATGGCTCGACCTGGATGACGATGAACAGTGGGATGCCAACACTTTTTACCTGAAAGCAGCACAGGAATTTATGGTCGACATGTTTGCTCAAGATAGGGAAATAGATCAGTGAATTGCGGGATAATCCTAACTTTAAGGAATTGTTGTAGAATAAGAATGAATTTACCTATGAGAAACTACATCTTAAAACTTATGTTCGCCTTCAGAGCAAACCAACTTGAAGAAACCGTTTGGAGAATGATGGAGGCGGCAATCCCGGATGTGTAAGCCACACTGCCAGGCATCTCTTTTGAATGTTGACAAATTTTAAAAACCCATGAATCCGCATTTACATTTATAAAATTACAAAAATGGAAACCTATCACAAAATACAAACCGTCTGGCTGCGCGATCCTGCCACCAACAACAAGACGTTGCTGGAAGGCCGGTGGGCGAAGCCTGAATTTGAATTCCTGAAAGACCTGGACTGGGTGTGGACGGAGAAAATCGACGGCACCAACATCCGCGTGATGTGGGATGGCGCAAGGGTGAGCTTTGCCGGTAAAACCGATTCGGCACAAATGCCACCCGGGTTGCCCGAAGTTTTGGCGGCGACATTTACCGCCGATAAAATGAAAGCTGCCTTTGCTGATGCCGACAATGTATGTTTGTACGGCGAAGGCTATGGCTACAAGATTCAAAGTGGCGGCAGCTATCTGCGCGATCGCAATGATTTCATCCTGTTCGACTGCCGCATTGATGATTGGTGGCTCACACGCGAAAGTTTGGAGGATATCAGCCACAAGTTGCAAATTGCCATTGTGCCCGTCATCGGTGTTGGTTCGCTCCAAGAGGCAATAGCTATGGTAAAAAAAGGTTTCAAATCGACCATAGCTCAAAATAAAGATCTGCAGGCTGAAGGCCTGGTGATGAAGCCTGCCGTGGAGCTTTTTAACCGCCGCGGTGAGCGGGTGATATCCAAAATAAAACACAAAGATTTTCCACGGTCTTGACAAAGATTTTTATTGTGATAAAATTTTAATATTAATAGCGAAAAATAAAATACGTATGACGAAACAGGAAATTAGCAGCAAAAACACTGAAAACCAGATACTGGAAGCCTATGAGGAGTTGCTGGAGAAGGTGAAGGAGCAAAAGAGCGAGGAGCCTAAAAAGCTGCAGGAAGAGGCACGCAAAAAGGAGTTGGTGGGCAAAGCGTCACAAAATTCAACAGAAGGCATCATCACCAATATTGGTGCGCTAAAAGTAGGTATTGCCAAAGAACTCGATAAACTCAGCGAGCAGCTCACAAGCGAATACAGAAAGCTGGAAGACATCCAAAAAGCTATATCGTTGGAGCAGCAAAATCTGGAGGATCTTTATCAGGTTACCGCCAATGCCGATTCGCTGGCTGCAATGCTGATGGCTCAGAAAGAGAAAAAAGCGCAGTTTGAAACCGAGATGGCCGAAAGAAAAGCTGCCACCGAAGAAGAGCTGAAAATAAAAAAAGAGTCGTTAGACGGGAAAATTGCTGCCGAAAAGGAGGCTTTTGAAAACGCCATGCGACTTCAAAAAGAGCAATGGAAGGCCGAGCAGCAGAAATGGAATGAGCAGCAAAAAGAACAAAAAGAGACAGCCGAAAAGCAGCGCAAACGTGAAGAGGAAGAATATCTTTACAATCTGAAGCTGACGCGCAAAAAAGAAACCGATTTCTACGAAGAGAAAAAAGCCAGGATGGAAAAAGAGCTGGCTGATAAGAAAATAGCTTTCGACAAAGAGATGGCCGAGCGCGAAGCGGATGTGCTGGCCAGCGAAAATGAACTGAAAGAGCTGCGCAGCAAAGCGGCTAACTTCCCCAAGGAACTCGATGCTGCTGTGGCAAACACCGAAAAGCTGGTGAGCGAGCGGCTGTCGAGAGAGTATAAATTTGAAAAAGAACTCAATAACAAGCAAAACGAAGGCGAGCTGAAACTGAAAGATCAGACCATCGGCACTTTGCAGTCGAAAATAAAAGACCTCGAAGCGTCGCTCAAGGAGCTTTCTGCCAAAACAAGCATTGCCGAGGCCACTTCAAAAGACATTGCCATCAAAGCCATAGAGAGTGCGCGCAACGTCCATGTAATCGAAAAGATGCGGGAAAAACAAGAGAAAGATTAAAAAGACAGAAACATCCTGGACGATTTTAAAAAAACAGGGAGCTAAATTTTATTTTAACTCCCTGTTTTTTCATTGTCGGGGTAGTCACGCTTTAGGCGTGACGATCTTCACGCCTTAAAGCGTGACGCGCTAAGCATTGTGCATAAAAAAAGGAGATAGATTTTCATCTAACTCCTTTCTAAATGTCGGGGTAGTAAGATTCGAACTTCGATCTTCACGCCTTAAAGC
>JAAYIU010000344.1 GCA_012523265.1 Bacteroidales bacterium
CTTACAAGATTGTTCATAAATTTTTAACTCATTGCTATTGTGACAGTTACAACACCATCTTATGAACAGCTCCAAACCTGAATTTTTATGCCTAATTTTGCCAAAACCTTTTTAGACTGGACTCATGCAAGCCAAATGATTTATTTCGACTTACTTTGTAAACCTGCATAAAAAAACATCTGACAAAGATAAACTGCAAATCGGATATTAAAAATTCGCTTGACATGAATAACACAATAGCAATCACCATCTATCATAACCCGCGCTGCCGCAAGTCGCGCGCAGGGCTGGCCAGGCTCGAAAGCAAAGGCGAACCTTATCAGATTAAAGAATACATCAAAACCGGCATCACCGTGGAAGAGCTACGCGATGTACTGATGAAGCTCAACATGAAGCCAAAAGAACTTATCCGCACCCATGAAGCTGATTACAAAACACGCTTTCACGGAAAAGATTTTACCGACGATGAATGGCTACAGATTCTGAGCGAAAACCCGAAGCTCATCAAGCGGCCGCTGGTGATAAAAAAATACAAAGCCGTATGGGCCGATCCGCCCGAAATGATGGATTTGATGTTTTGATTATGATTTTATTTTCCGGCTCCACCATCGCCTTTTAATAATGTTGGTAAAATCCAGACAAGATCTTTCAAACAGCAATAAATTAACAACGAATAAATCAACAAACAAATGGCTTATCCCTACAACCCACCCGATTATTTTGGTATCGACGAGCTGCTGAGCGACGAGCACAAGATTGTCCGCTCGTCTATCCGTGATTACGTAACGCGCTCCATAGTCCCCATCATCGACCAGGCAGCGCAGCAGCACACCTTTCCCTCCCATATTATTAAAGAGCTGGGAGCGCTGGGCGTTTTTGGCCCTTTCATTCCTGAGACCTATGGTGGCGCAGGGCTCGATCATATTTCCTATGGCTTGATCATGGCGGAGCTGGAACGCGGCGATTCGGGTATCCGCTCTGTTGCTTCAGTGCAGACTTCGCTGGTGATGTACCCCATTTTTGCCTTTGGCAGCGAAGAACAAAAGCAACGGTTTCTGCCCCGGCTTGCCACCGGTGAACTCATTGGCTGTTTTGGCCTTACCGAACCCAATCACGGCTCCGACCCCGGCAGCATGGAGACAACCTTGCGAGAAGAGGGAGATCACTATGTGTTGAATGGCGCCAAGATGTGGATCACCAACAGCACGATCGCCGACATTGCCATCGTGTGGGCTAAAGACGAAAAAGGAGTGGTGCGTGGCTTGATAGCCGAAAAAGATACTCCAGGTTTTTCGGCGTCTGAAACCCATAGCAAATGGTCGTTGCGCGCCTCGGTGACAGGCGAGCTGGTTTTTGATCAGGTGAAGATTCCCAAAGAATACGTGTTTCCTGATATTCGTGGACTGAAGGAGCCACTGATGTGTCTCAACTCGGCGCGCTACGGCATTGCCTGGGGTGCCATAGGAGCGGCAGCCGACTGCTACAATACGGCGCTGCAATATGCTCAGGAGCGCTTGCAGTTCGGACGTCCGCTGGCCAGTTTTCAGCTTCAGCAAAAAAAGCTTGCCGAAATGGTCACAGAAATAACTCAGGCGCAGTTGCTGGTGTGGCGGCTGGGAGTGTTGCGCAACGAAGGGCGCGCCACCCCCGCACAGATTTCGATGGCCAAGCGCAACAATGTGCAGATGGCGCTGCAGGTGGCACGCGAATCCCGCCAAGTGCTTGGCGCAATGGGCATCACCGGCGATTTCCCTGTCATGCGCCACATGATGAATCTCGAATCGGTGATCACCTACGAAGGAACCCACGACATCCACCTGCTCATCACCGGCGCCGACATTACCGGCATCAATGCATTTGAATAAAGAAGCCCATAAAATTATTAACCACAGAGAACGCGGAGAAGGCGCAGAGAGCACGGAGAAGGCGCAGAGGAAACGGAGAAGAAGATACCACAGAGTCACTAAGCAAATTGCCAAAGGTTCTTTACCCTCTGCGCCCTGCGCTCAGCGTTTCTTTTCACCACAGAGAACGCGGAGAAGGCGCAGAGGAAACGGAGAAGAAGATACCACAGAGTCGCTAAGCAAATTGCCAAAGGTTCTTTACCCTCTGCGCCCAGCGTTTCTTTTCACCACAGAGGCGCGGAGACGCAGCGTTTATGAAAGTTGTTTTTTGTTTTTCTCCGTGTCATTGTGTTTATGTGGTTTTTCTTTGCATCCATCATCGCGTCAAATTATTTAACCTGCTCCCCGCTCCCTGCATTGCTTTTATATCGTGGAGGCACAGAGAAAATGTTTTCGAATGCTTTTTTTGGTGTGAATGAGCAGAATTTGTGTGAGTTAACGGACACATGAACTTCCCCATTATTAGCGGGAAAACCGCTTTATTTTTTTGTTTAGCCAGTCAAGCCTACAATACCTTTCAGCGCTCTAATTATTTCTAAACCGCAAAGTTTAAGACGTTAAATAACAATACATTTGCGAAAAATTAACA